>DATLUM010000031.1 GCA_035533095.1 Acidimicrobiales bacterium
CTGATCCGTAGTCAGATGCTCTATCCATTGAGCTACGAGCGCAGGGAGACCGCAAATCGTACCAGTAACCACTCCGGCCTCCGCCGAGCGGGTGGCGCGACGTTTTCCTCAGGCAAGGGTCGGGCTAAGGTTGCCCGCGACTGAAGCCGAGGGCGGAGTCTCAGCCGGGCGGGTGGCGCGCGGTCGAGGCCCCAAGGGAGGTCCCAAATGATCGCAGTCCGGCACGACGCCCACCACGATCTCGCGCGCAACGCCGATCGCCCCGCCGAAACGAACACCGCTACTGCCCGGCCTCAGGCGGCGAGAGCTGCCTTGAGGCGCCGGCGGGCGTTGCTCGCTCTGGCCGCGCTCGTCGGTCTATCCGCGATCGCCGTGTTGGGTTCGGATGCCACCGCTGCGTGGTCGGCGCTCGCGGCAGCGCTGGCCGCGTCTGTCGTCTACATGGGACTACTGCATCGCGCGCGGCGCATCGCCGCAGAACGCGAGTTCGCGGACATCTTCGGACCGACGTTCTCGGGTTTCGAGTCACTCACGGATATAGCGGGGATCGTCGCGGAGCCTGTGACGGTCATGCCGCGCGTGACCAGAAGCCCCTCGGCGGCTCAGCAGACATGGAGCGTCGCGAAGTTCGCAGTCGCGTATGTGGCGGGCTGGGCGCTGTCGCCGTTGGTGTTCGCGCTCACGCTCATCACGGGTGAGACGCCCAAGGACACGACCAGCAAGCGCTGGCTCGCCAACCTTCAGGCCGCTCAGACCCGCCTGAGGGAACAATCGCTACGCACCATCGCCGTCTCCGCGGCGACCACGGCCAGCGTCACCGCAGCGGGAACAGCCGCCGTGTTCAGTGGTGCAGGGGTCGCCTCCGCGGCGACGATCACCACGAGCGCATCGCTACCTGCAGGGCCCGGTCTCGCTGCAGCCGCACCGGTGGGCACCCCCTACCGGGTGGTCGCCGGCGACACTCTGAGCGGGATCGCGGCGCGTTTCGGTACGACCACCGCCGCTCTCGCGTCGGCCAACAACATCGCCGACCCCAACCTCATCTACGCCGGGCGGATCATCATGATCCCGGGCGCAGCAGCTCAGTCCAGCGCGTCAGGCAGCTCCTCGTCTTACACCGTCGTCAGCGGGGACACCCTGAGCGGGATCGCAGCGCGCTTCGGGACCTCGGTGGTCGCGCTCGCTGCAGCCAACCACATCTCCGACCCCAACTTCATCTACCCGGGCGAGGTGCTCACGCTCGGCGGGTCCGCAACAGCGACCCTGACGTCCGCCCCGGCGCCCGCGGCCGTGACCGCCGCGTCAGCGGGCCAGGTGGCGGCGCAGGTCGCGCTCGACCAGGTCGGGAAGGCCTACCAGTGGGCGGGAGCCGGACCCAACAGCTACGACTGCTCGGGACTGGTCATGTACGCCTGGAGCCATGCCGGCGTGGCACTCCCCCACTACTCGGTCAGCCAGTACGAGGACACCACCCGGATCAGCGAATCGCAGCTGCAACCAGGCGACCTGGTCTTCTACGACACCGGCGACGGCGCCCAGCCGGGTCACGTGACCATCTACATCGGCAGCGGGAACGTCGTGACCGCCGACTCGCCGGGGACCACGGTCAAGGTCGTGCCGCTCAACTGGGATGGGACGCCCATGGGCTTCGGCCGCGTTCGATAGGCCCGCCGGCCGCTAAAGAGGTTCGCGAACCTCTTTAGTGGCCGCTCTTGACGGTGGTCGGCGGCACCGATGTGGTGGTGGAGGGTGGCGGCGGCGCCGGCATTGAAAACGAGATGGTCTTCGTCGCCGCCGGCGTCTGCGATCCCGCCGGTGGGGTGACGGTGACGGTAAGAGTCACCAACGTTCCCTGAGGCGGGTTGAGAGGCCCCAGGTTCAAGATGGTGTGCGCCTGCCCGGGGACCAGGTTGACGAAGTCCTTCGCCGATGAAGTCCCCGCTGACGGAGAGATCGAAGCCGTGACCGTCAGGTTCGACTCGTTCTGATTTCCCGTGTCCGCGACGACGATCGTGACGGTGATCGCCTTAGCGTCCGGCAGCACCTGCACGCCGCCCTGGTTGCTGACCGGTGACGGGGTGGTGCTCACGGCGTAGATCGTCACCTGGTGCACCGGGCTGCTGCTACCGGCGTTGTGCAGGCTCGCAAGGAACACCTGTGCGGACGGCGGCTGGTAAGGGCCGGGATCTGACAGCCACACCGAAGGGGGCATGCCGACCCCGAGACGCGGAAGGCTCGAGACGAACAGGTGGTAGGCCTGGTCCGAGACCCGGAGGTCGTTGCCGGCGGTCTGCACGTCCGACGCCGAAGCGGCGGACACTCCCGGCTCGGACAACGCCTGCCGGAACACTCCCTGCAACGACGCCACCGCCTGGCTGCGGGCCAGCAGGCACGCCTCGAGCAACCCTGCTGCACCGGCCAGCTGGGCCGGCGGCCGCAGCGACACCACCGTCTTGTACGCCTCTGCCGCCCCCGAAGCCAGCTGGTCCATCTCCGAGCTGACCGCCGGCGCCTTCATGGTCAACGCACCGGACCACAGCTGCTGCAGCCGGACGCCTTCGGTGTTCGACTCGGAGACCACGGGCAGCACGCGGTCGACCCACGCCCCGGCAGCGAGCTGCTGCCCCGGTCCTGGCGAGCGCGAATGCAGGGACGCGTCGATCAGCAGCACCAGCAAGGTGATCACGACCCCGATGATGAGCCACCGGGTCCCTGCGCCGCGCCGGGTTGAGCGGCCAGCCAGCGCCATAGAGGGTCTTACCATAGCGACCATGCGCTACCGACAATTGGGCCGCTCCGGCCTGACCGTTTCAGAAGTAGGTCTCGGATGCAACAATTTCGGCTGGAGGATCGGGGTCGACGAGACCCGGTCGGTGGTCGACGCTGCCATCGACGCCGGCATCACCCTCCTCGACACCGCCAACTCCTACGGCGACCGGGGAGGCAGCGAGAAACTGCTCGGAGAGGTGCTGAAAGGCCGTAGAGACAAGGTGGTGCTCGCCACCAAATTCGGGTCCGACATGGGGGAAGGAGCGGGCGTGGCGAGGGCTTCGCGGTGGTACATCCGGCGCGCCGTGGGAGCCAGCCTCCAGCGTCTGCAGACCGACCGGATCGACCTGTACCAGCTGCACCGCCCGGACGGGATCACGCCGGTCGAGGAGACGCTGGGCGCGCTCACCGAGCTGGTTCGCGAAGGGAAAGTCCTCTACATCGGGTCCTCGAACTTCGCTGCGTGGCAGGTCGCCGAAGCCGAGTGGACCGCCCGATCGAGCCAATGCGAGCGATTCGTCTCGGCGCAGAACCACTACAGCCTCATGGAGCGCTCCGCCGAGGCCGAGTTGCTCCCGGTCTGCGACGCGTACGGCGTGGGGGTGCTGCCGTTCTTCCCGCTGGCCAACGGGCTGCTGACCGGAAAGTACCGGCGGCAGTCGCCGCCGCCCGAGGGCACACGCCTTTCGGGCCGTCCGATCAGCGAGGACGCCTACGACAGGCTGGAGGCGCTGGAGGAATTCGCGAAAGAGAGAGGCCGGACGCTCCTGGATCTGGCGTTCGCGGGCCTGCTGGCCCAGCCGGCTGTGTCGTCGGTCATCGCGGGAGCCACCTCCCCCGCGCAGGTCGGGGCCAACGCGGCCGCGGGGGACTGGCAGCTCAACCCCGACGACGTCAAGGCACTAGCCGCCCTATAGATCCAAGTCCCCGGTGAGGATCTCGACCACGCCGGTGGTGTCAGAAAGGTCCTCCAGAACGGCGTCAGCACCGAGCGCGGCCAGATCCGTCGCGGTGTAACGCCCGGTACCCACCAGCAGACAGCGGGCACCGGCCGAGCGCGCGCACTCGAGGTCGCGAGGGGTGTCGCCTATCACCCATGCATCAGACGGAGCCAGGCGGACGCCGTACGATTCGTGCACCCGGCCGAGAGCGAGCGGGACAAGCTGGTTGCGGTCGGCGTGATCGCTGCCATACGCGCCGACGTCCATGTCGAACCAGGCGTCGAGACCCCACGCCGCAACCTTGAGCCGCGCGTTCGCCACGACGTTGCCGGTCACGAGCGTGGACAGCAGCCGGTCGTCCTTGGACAGCTCGGCGAGCACGTCAGGAACTCCGGGACAGGCGTGGCCGCCGGCGGCCAGGTCACCCGCTGCGGCGGCGGCCGCTAGGCGTTCCTGAATGCCGTCGAGGATCCTGTGGACGGTCTCGTCGTCATCCTCCACCTCGAGTTTCTCCAGGTACTCCCTGACGATCTGGGGATCGGTCTTGCCGCTCATGCGGACCTGCACCGCCGGTCTCAGGCCCAGGACCGCCTCCAGGGCCACGTCGAAGACCGCTGCGCCGAGATCGCCGGCGCGCACAAGCGTCCCGTCCACATCCCACATCAACAGCCGGCGGATCGAGCGACCCATCCGGTAACCGTACCGTCGGGACCAACCTCTCGTGTGGGGCAGACTGCCCTCATGACCCGCGATGCCCTGTTGCAGCCGGTGGACGTTACCGAGACCGACGAATGGAGGTCGCTCGCGGAGCACCACCAGCAGATGAAGGACAGGCACCTGCGGGACCTTTTCGCCGAAGACCCCGCGCGCGGCACAAAGCTGACCGTGGAGGCCGGCGACCTGTACCTCGACTACTCGAAGAACCGACTGACCGAAGAGACCGTCAGGCTCCTGGTCGCTGTGGCGGAGCGGGCGGGCCTGCGCCGGCGGATCGAGGCGATGTGGGCCGGCGAGCACATCAACGTCACCGAGGACCGCGCCGTCCTCCATGTCGCCTTGCGGGCTCCTCGCGGCGAGGTGGTCTCGACGGAAGGCCAGGACGTGGTTCCCGGAGTTCACCGTGTGCTCGGCAAGATGGCCGCGTTCGCGGACCGGGTGCGCTCGGGCGAATGGAAGGGCCACACCGGCCAGCGGATCACGACAGTCGTCAACGTCGGTATCGGCGGCTCCGACCTCGGGCCGGCGATGGCGTACGAGGCGCTTACCGACTACGCGGACGGGCGGATTCGCTGCAGGTTCGTGTCGAACGTCGACGGTTGCGACATGTACGAGGCGACGAAGGATCTCGACGCGGCCGAGACGCTTTTCGTCATCAGCTCGAAGACCTTCACGACGCTCGAGACGATTACCAACGCGAAGACCGCGCGCGACTGGCTGGTGTCTGCGCTCGGTGACGATTCGGCTGTCGCGAAGCATTTCGTGGCGGTGTCGACGAACGCCGAGGAGGTGGCCGAGTTCGGCATCGACACCGACAACATGTTCGAGTTCTGGGACTGGGTCGGCGGGCGCTACAGCTACGACTCGGCGATCGGACTGTCGCTCATGCTCGCGATCGGGCCGTCGGCGTTCGCTCAGATGCTCGAGGGTTTCCACCTCATCGACGAGCATTTCCGCACGGCGCCGTTCGAGGAGAACCTGCCTGTGCTGCTCGGCATGATAGGGGTCTGGTACATCAACCTCTTCGGGGCCGAGACGCATGCAGTGCTGCCCTACAACCATTACCTGTCACGGTTCACTTCGTACCTTCAGCAGCTCGACATGGAGAGCAACGGAAAGAGCGTGACCCTCTCCGGTGAACCCGTAAGCACTGACACCGGGCCAGTGGTGTGGGGGACGCCTGGGACCAACGGCCAGCACGCCTACTACCAGCTCATCCACCAGGGGACGCGCCTCATCCCCGCCGACTTCATCGGCTTCTTCGAGTCCAACCACGAGATCGGAACCCACCAGGACCTCCTCATGGCGAACTTCTTCGCGCAGACGGAGGCGCTCGCGTTCGGCAAGACGCGCGAGCAGGTCGAGGCCGAAGGCGTGCCCGCCGCGCAAGTGCCTCACCGCGTGTTCGCGGGCAACCACCCCACCAACACGATCCTCGCCCCCAAGCTAACCCCCAGGGTGCTCGGCCAGCTCGTCGCGATCTACGAGCACAAGGTGTTCACGCAGGGTGTGGTCTGGGGGATCAACTCGTTCGATCAGTGGGGCGTCGAGCTGGGCAAGGCGCTTGCGCAGCGGATCGTTCCGGAGCTGGATTCCAGGAAGGAGCCCGACCTGGGACACGACAGCTCGACGAACGAGTTGATCCGTCGTTATCGGTTGCGGCGGGAGGAGCTAGTGGATAGGGCCGGTTCGGGTCGATAGGGGTCGCGCGTCCCTCCCGTGAAGTGACGCAAGTATCTCCGCGACCATCGCAAGCGCTACTTCGGGGGCGCGCCGGCCACCTAGGTCGAGTCCGATTGGCCGGTGTATGCGGTCGATTTCCGCCTGGGTGACGCCTCGCGCGAGGAGTCGCTCCGTTCGCTTGGACTGCGTCGAACGAGACCCCAACGCTCCCACGTAGCCGATCCCCGAGCTGAGTCCGTCCGCGAGCGCCGGCGTGTCCACGTGCGGATCGTGGCTGAGCACGACGAGAGCGCCGGTTACGCCCGCCCATTCGAGCAGGCCACCCAACTCGTCGACGGCGCCGGTCGACAGGGTCTCCCATCCGAGCAGGGTGGCCTGCGAGCTGATGGCCTCGATCAGCTCACCGGTGCCCACCACGACCACGCGCGGGTCGGGCACCCACGTCTCGACCAGGGCCTCGCCTTCGGGGCTGTGGACCCGGAGCGACTCGGTACGTCCAGCCTCGAGCATCGCCGTCGCCTCGGCGGTCGGCCACCCGCCGGGGCTGGCGCCGTACGTGTTGGCTTCGCGGTCGACGACGATCGCTCCATCGGCACGCGTGAGCAGCGCCGCCGGTGCTCTCGAAGCCAGCAGCCTCCAAAGTTCGGAAGGGATGGCGTCCGCTGGATGCAGGAGCATCCGCGCCCGACCTCCACACGCGAGCCCTGCGGACACCGCGTCCTTCTCGGCTACGTCGATGGTCACAAGAGCAGGCCGGGTGGTCTTGGCCGCGAGCAGTGATAACGCCGCCTCCCGCAGCTGATCCGCAGCTAGCCCGGCAAGCACGTTTCCGTGGATGGATCCAGTGGCGTCGACGGCCACGAGGTCGTCACCGGGACGGGTCGAAAAACCCTCGATCTCCACGATCCTCGCGACGACCGCTCCCTCGCCTTGATCTGCTGCCTTGCGCAGCGCCTCGACCGCTTCCCTCACAGTGGCGTGACCTCCCCCGGTAAGCGTACGCCGCGCCGGCGGGTACCTTTTCCCTGATGGAAGCTGGCATCAAGACGGCGCTCCTGGTAGCGGACGTGCAACGCGACTTCTGTGAAGGAGGGAGCCTCGCGGTTCCCGGCGGGGACGCTGCCGCCGCGGCGATCAGCGATCTCATACAAGCCTCGCACGGCGCCTACGCACTGGTGGTCGCCACGCGCGATTGGCATGTCGACCCCGGCCCTCACTTCGCCGCGCCAGGCCAGCAACCCGACTATTGGGAGAGCTGGCCGGCGCACTGCGTCGCGGACTCGCCCGGCGCCGAGTGGCACCCGGATCTCCTGCTGCCGGACGACGTCCTGGTCGTGTCGAAGGGTCAGAGAGCCGCCGCCTACAGCGGCTTCGAGGGCCGCTGCGACGACGGCCGGTCGCTCGCCGAACTGCTCCAAAGCGCGGACGTCGACGCTGTCGACGTCGTAGGCATCGCCACGAGCTTCTGCGTGAAGGCGACGGCACTCGACGCGGTGAGAGCCGGCCTCCAGACGCGTGTGCTGGCACCACTGACAGCCGACATCGACGCCGCGCGGACGCCGGCGACGCTGGAAGCGCTCCGGCGCAGAGGAGTGACGATCGCCGGCTGAAGCCGTTCAGTCGTGCTGCGGCGACTCGTGGTCGACGTGGCCCGCCGGCTCCAGCTGGAACGTCGAGTGTTCCACGTCGAAATGTCCTGCGAGGCAGGCTTGCAGCTGGTCGAGCAGGCGTGGGGCGCTGCCGTCCGCGAAGCAACGGTCGTCGACCACCACATGAGCCGACACCGCGGGCAGGTCGGAGTTGAGCACCCACACGTGCAGGTCATGGACGGCCGCCACCTCGGGAAGTTCGAGCAGGTGTGTGCGCAGCACGGCGAGGTCCATGTCCTCAGGCGCCGCCTCGAGGAGGATCCTGCCCGACGCTCGCAACAGCCTGTACGCCGCCCGGCCCATCAACCCGACGATCAGGAGCGAGGCGATCGGGTCCGCCCGGTCGAAGCCGGTGGTCACGATCACAATGCCCGCGGCGAGCGTCCCGACGAAGGCCCACAGGTCCGTGACGATGTGGGCGAGCGCGCCGGCGATGTTGAGGCGCCGGCGGCTCGCACGAGAGAGGATCGCGGTCGCAGCCACGTTCACGGCCACGCCGGCCGCGGCCACGCCGGTAAGGGGGGCGCCGTGGACCGCGATCGGATGGACCAAGCGGTTGACGGCGGTGGCGAAGAGCAGAACGCCGACCGCGGCGAGGGTAACGCCGTTTGCCGCTGCCGACAGGATCTCGGCCCTTTTGAAGCCGAAGGTCATGCGCCCGGTGGCCGGTCGTTCGGCCAAGTGAAGCGCCCACAGCGACGCCCCGAGCGCGCCGGCGTCGGTGAGCATGTGGCCGGCGTCGGCGAGGAGAGCGACCGAGCCCGCGAGAACCGCTGCGACGACCTCGACGACCATGAAGGCAAGGATCAACGCGAGCGCGGCCGCGAGGTACCGCGCGTCGGACGCCGCATCACCGGGGCCGTGTGGGTGGCTGTGGCCCGCTACCGGTGCCATCAAGGCGCGCTGCCTGTCAGAGCGCGGGGCGCCTGCCAGCCCACGGCAACGACGACTCGAGCTGAGCGGCGACCCTGAGGAGCAGTGCCTCGTCCCACGGGCTGGCGACGAGCTGAACGCCGACTGGTAGGCCCTCGCTCGTAGCGTGGGTCGGGAGGGAGATCGCCGGCTGACCGGACATGTTGAACCCGGATGTGAGCACCGCCATCTGGAACACCTGCAGGGCGGGGGCACCGGTGGATGCCCCGCTGTGGACGGCTTCGAGGATCTCGCCGGCCCGCGGCGGCAGGATCGTCATCGTCGGGGTGACCAGAAGATCGAAGTCGCGGCCCCAGCGCGCGGTGAGCTCCCGGGTGAACCGCTGGAGGCGGTGCACCGAACTCACGTAGGTGAGACTGTCGACAGCCAGCGCGGCGGCACGGTTCGCCTGGATGTGAGGCTCGGCCTTGGACCAGTCGATTTCGGGGTCCGCGTTGTGATCGGCAAGCCCCGAATTGACGACGTTCAGGAACGACTCGACGAACTCGTCGGGAACGTCGTAGGTGACCTGCTCCACGGAGTGACCGAGCCTCTCGAGCGCGGCGGCCGCCCCCCTCGCTGCTTGCGCGCACTCGGGGTCGAGCGTCAGCCGAAGCGGCGGCTGATCGAGCAGGCCAACACGCAGGCGCCCAGGGTCTGCGCCGACCTCCTCGATAAACGGCCTGACGGGAGCCGGCGCGTTGTACCACTGCCCCGGGTCAGGGCCGCAGGTCACGTCGAGAATCGCCGCCGTGTCAGCGACATCGCGGGTGAGAACACCTTCCACCGCGCCGCCCTCCCACGATTGGACGAGTGTAGGGATGCGCCCACGGCTGACCTTGAGCCCCACCAGGCCGCAGCATGATGCGGGGATCCTTAAGG
Organism: Acidimicrobiales bacterium; assembly: GCA_035533095.1. Taxonomy (NCBI): domain Bacteria; kingdom Bacillati; phylum Actinomycetota; class Acidimicrobiia; order Acidimicrobiales; species Acidimicrobiales bacterium. The sequence goes on from DATLUM010000031.1 coordinate 9,554, forward strand.
AGCCGCCCCCGTCGTTGCCGTGGGCGACGGTGAACATCCCCGCAGCGACCGCGGCACCGGCTCCCCCGCTGGAACCTCCGGGGGTACGGTCGAGGTCCCAGGGATTGCGAGTGATGCCGTAGCGTTTGTTCTCGGCCGCGGTGATCGGCCCGAACTCCGGCGTGTTCGTGCGAGCGGTGAGGTTGAAGCCGGCTCTCTGCAGCGACTCGACGATCAGCTCGGACTCGATCGAAGGCTTGCCCGGCGCCGCCCAGGACCCGTAGGTGACGGGCCAGCCGGCGACTTCGGTGAGGTCCTTGACCGGGATCGGGACCCCGTGGAACGGGGGCAATTCGTCCGGGTCCTGGTGCGCTACCGCGTCGGCGGCTCGGGCGGCGCGGTCGCGGGCCTCCTCGTCGTTGCGCCAGATGATCGCGTTTACTCGGCCATCGACCTCGTCGATGCGGGCAAGGCTCGCTTCGAGAACCTCGACAGGGCTCAGCTTGCGTTCGCGGATCGCCTTCGCCAGCTCACGGGCGGTTCCGAAAAGAATGTCGTCCTGTTCCCCCATGAGGCGACGATACCCGGGGGAAGCGGCGCAGTGGCGGGCGTGGCGGCGGGGCGACCAGCAGGCGTGCCGGCGGGGCGACTGGCTCGACCGGCGGGAGTGCCGGGCTCAAAGCCCAAAGTGGACAGAGAAGTGCTGACGTGCCAGTGCTGTGCGCGAACCCTGTCCCCTCATGTCGCGATCAGAGCGGGGCGAAGGGACAGAGAACGGAAGCCTGGTGTGGATCGGGGATTCTCTGTCCTCTTCCGAACGGGCGCGAGCCAGACAGAGAGACAGAGAGACAGAGAGACAGAGAGACAGGATTGTCGCCAGTTCTGTTCGGGCGACTACCTGTGCCCGTGGCTGTAGCGGCTGGCGTGGGCAGAGCCGCCGCGGCTGTGCGCTCCGGAGTAGCCCGGGCTGGCCGGACGTCCCGAGCCAGCGACGGTCGAAGAGTCGGATGGCTGGCTGCTGCCACTGGACGTGCTCCCCGACGACGAGGAGGAGCTCATGTTCTGCAGGAAGGTGGTGCAGGCACCGGTGGTGGATCCAATGCTGCCGCCGGCCTCCTTGATCAGGGCACGGAACGCTGTGGAGCTGTACTTGCCTCCGTGCGGGCTGGCCATGTCGGAGACGCTGCCTGAGACGGCCGTGCCCTGGGGGGCGAGGAACGCTGTGCACAGGCCGAAGAGCGCGTGCTGGTTGGCCGGACCCGTCATCGGGGCGGTGATCCCAGAGGTGCTGCCGGACGTGTTGCTGGTGGCGTTGCCCGCGGTCGAGTCGGGCGCGCCCGAGCTCGTCTGACCCTGGTCTCCCGTCCCGGAGGGCGTGCCCGTGGGCGTGACAGTCGAGTTCGAGATCTCCAATGCGGCGGTGCTCCCCTGGGCGGAGCCGCCCGAGCCCTGCACGGGCAGAGCGCCGGTCGCGGCCGCTGCTGCGGTACCGAGACCGAACAAGGCGACGGTTGCCGCCGTCGCCACCTTCGCGGTCAGAACTTTGGAAAGCATCCTGTTCTCCCTGGAGCTGGATGCGGCCGTGATCGTCTGCACGGGCGCGGGGATGAGCGTGTTCGACACGATCGCCGCCGCCATCGCGGCGACAGCCCCCTCACCCACGAGCTCGTCGGCACTGCCACGAGCCTGGGCGGCCCGGACCAGCGACGCCAACCGGGCGTAACCCGGAGGGGCGTCGTCGGGTGCCACGGACCCCGAGACCAAGCGGTCTGCTGTCTGCTCGTCGATCAGAAGATGCATGTCGTCCATGTCAATCGCGCCCCGACGCCATCGCGTTAACGGCCATGAGGACAGAAGGAGAAGTAGCCAATCTCCTGAGAGCCTTGTGTTGCAGTACCCGCACCGTTCCCGGCCGCTTCCCGAGGATCCCGGCAACCTCGTCCACGCTCAGGCCTCCCAGGACTCGAAGGAGGAATACCTCTGCTTGGTCGAAACTCAGGGCCCGGACGATCTCGCTGCTCGCCTCGACACCGGTGAGGCAGTCGAGTACGCCGGCCTCGACGTCGTCCGGCGCAGCCCGTCCGGCCAGGTCCGGAGGGATCCCGGTGGTTGGGGGCATCCGCCGGGCGTCCCGCCAGTGCTGGACCAGGCGACCGTGGGCGATCGTGAACACCCATGCCCGGAAATGCTGCTGGTCCCCCCGGAAGTCGCCGATGCGCCGCGCGGCTCCCAGCCACGTCTCGACCGCGAGATCCTCGGCTTCACCGGGAACCCGGGAGGCGAAGTAGCGAAGCAGGCGCGGGTTGAGCTCCCGGTAGAGGCAAGAGAACGCCCACTCGGCCCCGGCCTGCGCCGCGGCGAGTGTTGACTCGAAGCTCTCGCCCAACGACATGCCCGGTGCCATCCACGGCGCGTATCGGCACCGGAACGCCAGGCCTTTAGCTCGATTGTCCAGGGTTCCTAGCTCGATTGTCCCGGGCTCCAGCCGGAACGTCCGGGCGTCAACCGGCCAGAAACACACCCATCACCAAGGCTGCGATCGACGCGGCACCTGCTACCGATCCCCAAACCGCCAGGCCAGCGCGGCCGGTGGAACGCGAGTGCAGCCAGGCGGTGAGGCCGGCGAGCAGGGCCACCGCGATCTTCGCCCAGAGCACCGCTTTCCACGCGGGCCGCTGGTTCCCGCCGGCGGCCGCCACATTCCAGACTCCGGTACCCAACAGCACCGCATAGGCCGGCCAGCTGAGCCGCCCAAATGCTCGGGCGATCTTCCGCGGGGCCTCGTCACCGAGTTGGCGAACCGTCCCGAGCAGGCCGGCGACCGTGAGCTGCCCGCCGACCCACACGGCGGCGGCCAGTACGTGCAGGGTCAGGCGGATTCCGTCGACGGCGGGAGCGAGCACAGCCGGACAGCTTGCACCCAATTGACCCCCCATGCACGAATGGGCGACGATGTAGATGGTGATCGCTGGGATGTCCGCCTGATGGCCGACTCGTGGGAGCCGGGCCCGCCGTCGGTCCGCTCCATGGCGCCCGGGGCGATCGGCGGGGCGGTCATCCCCCTGGCCGTCTACTACAGCGTGCGCCCCCACCTCGGCGGCGACGCCCCGGCGCTGATGATCGCCGGGATCCCAGCCGCCGCCTGGGTCGCCATCCAGTGGGCCCGGCAGCGGCGCATCGACCCGATCGGCTCGATCGTGCTGCTCGGCTTCCTCGCCGGCGTCACCGTCTCGCTGGCGATGGGAGGGAGCGCCTTTGTGTTGAAGATCCGCGACTCGGGGTTCACCTTTCTTTTCGGGCTGGCCTGCCTCGCCTCCCTGTCGCGGCCAAGGCCGGTGATGTTCTACATGGGCCGCGCCCTCTCGGCCGGCAACGACCCCGCCAAGCTGGCCGCCTACGACCAGTTGTGGGAGGTGCCCACCGCGCCCCGAGCCTTCCGGATCATCACCGTCGCTTGGGGTAGCGGGCTGATCGTCGAGGCCAGTGCGAGAGTGATCCTGGCCGTGACCCTTCCGACGGCCACCTTCGTTGCCTTGTCGCCGATCCTTGCGGCCGTCGTCATCGGCGGTCTGTTCGGTTTCACGGTCCGGTGGAGCAAACGGGCGAGGCGAATCGGCGAGGAGATGTTCGCCGACGCCAGCATCGTCTACCCCTCCGTGGAACTGCCGACGGCCTGAACCCGTCCCCCGGGGGCGTGCCCTGGGCTCCAGAGACGCAAATAGAGCCAGGTAGCGCTGGTTCCGGCGGAACCAGAAGAGGTACCCCGGCGCGCAGGGGCGAATAAAGCTCCCGGAACATCGGGTGCGGGCTGGAGGCAGAATGATTCTCGGGCAAGGTGGGACGGGAGCGGTTTCGGCGCGTGTGGGACGCCGGCACCGCGGCATTTTCGCTGTGGCACTGGTGGCGCTGGTTTCGCCGGCGTTGATGTCGGTGCAGCCCGCCGAGGCGGCTGGCTCCACATCCGTGAATCCCGGCACGGTGACACCCGCTTCCGCGATTGCGGGCGGCAATAGCCCCTCCTACACCATCGTCTTCACAACGAGCGGTTCCGGGGCGCTCGGCGCCGGCGGGACGATCACGTTCGTGGGCCCAAACGGGACGGCGTTCTCGGGATGCGCAAGCTCGTGCGGCTACACCCTCGCCGTGACCAACGGCGGCTCGGCCACTGTGGCCTCGGCCGTCGTGTCGAGCGTCGCGGGTCCAGCCGAGAGCACGGTCAGCCCCACCACCAACCAGGTCGTTCTGACTCTCGGTTCTTCATCGAGCATCGCCGCCGGTGACCAGGTGACCGTGACGACGCCTGCCGTGGAGAACCCTGTCACATCCGGCAGCTACGTGATGACGGAGTCCACCTCTGCTGATACGCAACCGGCCGACAGCCCCAGCTACAAGATCACCGCGGGCCAGCCGACCGCAGTCGTGGCGACCGGAGGCGACAACCAGACCGCGCCGGCCGGTTCGAAGTTCCCGGTTGCGCTGACTGCCACCGTCGCCGACAGTCACGGCAACGCGGTGACAAACATCCCCTCGACGGAGAAGGTCAGCTTCACGATCAGCAGCGCCTCAGGAGCTTCCGCGACATTCGCCAACGGGACGACAAACGAGCTCGACGCTGTCGGAACCAGCGGCCAATCAACCACGTCGATTCCGGCGGCCAACGGCACCACCGGAGGTCCTTACTCGGTCACCGCGACCCTCGTCGACACTTCGAGTGGTTCCCCTGTGCCCGTCACCGGCGTGAGCAGCGGGTCGTTCAACTTGGCGAATGCGCCCGCCATTGTTTCGCCACCGCACGTGACCCCTAGTCCGGTAACGCTGAGCAACTCGACGGAGGCCGCGACCGGTGTCACCTACAACATCCCGTTCAAGACGAGCCCGTCGGGCGCTTTGTCTGGAAGCTCCACGATCACGTTGATCGCGCCGGCCGGGACGTCGTTGCCGTCCTGCACGACGCCGTGCAGCACAAGCACCTATCGGATCGCCTTCACGCCGAGCAGCGCCCCGGACACAGCGGCAATCTCGTCCGTCACTGCGAGCCAGTCAGGCGGCAGCTCGACCAACAACAAGATCGTGATCAGCCTACTTGTCGGGTCGACGATTCCAGCCGGTAGCACGGTCACGATCACGGCCTTCGGGGTCGGCAACCCAACCCTCGCTGCGGCGCAGGACGAGATCACGGAATCGACCACTCCGGACAACGGAGCTACGCTCAGCCCGGCGTACGCAATCGTGCATGGCACCGCGGCCAAGGTCTTGGCTGTCTCAGGTGGGGGCCAGTCGGCCCAGGTCGATTCCCAGTTCCCGTCGCTTCTCGTCGCCCAGGTCGACGACTCGAACAACAACCCGGTAGGTGGGGTAGATGTCACCTTCACGGTGGCGAATCCCGGCGGGACCGCGCCTTCGGCCACCTTCGCGAACAACACGAACGTCGAGGACGACCCGACCCAAGCGAACGGTCGAGCCACCACGGGGCTCCTCACCGCAAACCAGAACGCGGGCGGCCCCTACTCAGTCACCGCCTCCGTGTCAGGCGTCGGATCCGTCTCCTTCACGGGTCCCACCGGGCTTACAAACACCGCCGCGCAGGTGGTGAACCCCACGGTAAGCCTCTCTTCCGACGACGCGGGAGCCCAGAACGTCACCTACACGTTGGGTTTCTCGACGTCTGATTCGGGAACGTTGCCCCCATCCGGTGGCGCGAGCTGCCCGAGCTCTGACTGCGATGTCACCTTGATAGCCCCTTCGGGCACGGCTTGGCCGACCAACCCGACCGACTACACCTTCGAGGCAGCTGGAACGCCGGTAACCGTTCAGTCTGTGACGGTTTCCGGCAGCCCTTCCAACCAGGTCATCCTCGAACTCGGTGGCCCTGTGGCCAAGGACGCGGCGGTCTCTCTCGCTATCGCGGGAGTCAACAATCCGGACAAGGCATCCAACGCCGACCAGATCCAGGTCTGGACCTTCGCCGACAACACGCCCGCCACCACGGCCTTCTACAAGATTCTTCCCCTCGCTGCCGACACGGTCGTCGTCGCGCCGGCTAATGGCGGCAACAACCAGTCGGCCGCGCCGGGTGCACCCTTCGCACTACCCCTGACGGCGGTGGTGGAAGACGCATTGGGCAACCCCGTACCGGGCGTGACCGTCACCTTCGCGGCTCCCAATACAGCGGGCAACCCGACAGCGACCTTCGGTTCGTGCGAGCCGGGCTCGTCTCCGAGCAGCTGCATCGAAACGAGCAACGCCAACGGAGAGGCCACTACCGCCGCTCTCACCGCGAACTCGGTGATCGGTGGCCCTTACGCGATCACCGCGTCGGTTTCCGGGGTCAACTCGACCGCCACGTTCAACCTGACCAACGCGACGGTCCTGACTCCTCAGGCAATCACGGTCTCACCCGACAGCGCCGGCGCATCCAACGCGGTATACGAGGTTCCTTTCGTAACGAGCGCTGCCGGAGCGATCCCCTCGTCCGGGACCTGCCCGGGGTCGAACGGAACGAGCTGCCAGGTGACGCTCGTAGCCCCGAACGGAACCACGCTTCCCGCCACCATCGGCTCGTACCAGGTGTCGGTGACCAACAACCACGCCGCGACCCTGACGAACGTCGCAGTCTCAACGGTTCAAGGTCCGGGGTCGAACCAGGTCAGTTCCACCCCGAACCAGGCTGTCTTCAGCTTCGACGCGTCCTCGATCGCAGCCGGCGACACGGTGACGGTGACCATCTCGGGAGCCACCAACCCGACGGTCGCGTCGACCGGTTACACGTTTGCCGAGTCAACGTCCTCCGACGCGAATGCCGTGGGCAGTCCCCCCTTCACGATCGGCGCCGCTGCGGCCAGCGCCGTTTCCATCGCGGCGGGCAACCCGCAGAGCGCCACCATCCAGACTTCGTACCAGCCCCTCATGGTGCAGGTCGTCGACACCTACGGCAATCCAGTGCCAGGAGAGACGGTTACCTTCACAGCCCCCTCGACGTCCGGGCCCAGCGGAACCTTCGCGACCTGTCCCGGCACAGGTTCGACAGCATCGGTATGTATCGTCACCACCAACTCGAGTGGCGACGCCCAATCGACGGCTCTCACAGCCGACTCGACCTCCGGGGCGTTCTCGGTGACCGTAACCGCCACATCGGCGAATGGCCCCACGCTCACCGGAAGCACGATCCCCAGTTTCCATCTGACGAATACCCCGGGGGGCCCGCAGTCCCTGATCATCACTGGTGGCGACTCCCAGACTCAGACCGTCGGCTCGCAGTACAACAGCGTCCTGCAGGTCCAGGTGCTGGACGGGTCCAACAACCCTGTGCCCGGTGTAACGGTCACCTTCACCGCACCCAGCTCCGGCGCGAGCGTCACCTTCGCGAGCGGTTGCAACAGCGGTAACCCCAACCCACAGACCTGCGCGGTAACGACGGACCCCAACGGCGTGGCCAAATCGAGCGCGCTGTCGGCGAATGACGTCGCCGGATCGGTGTCGGTGACCGCGTCCCTCGGGGCGGTCCACCCACAGACGTTCAGCCTCACCAACAAGGCCGGGACACCGGCGACCATGACCGCGCTCGCGAATACCTCGCCTCAGAGCGCGACGATTGGAACCGCTTACGGAACCAACCTCGGTGTCAACGTCGTCGACGCCTACGGTAACCCCGTCAGCGGTGTCACCGTCACCTTCACCGCGCCGTCCAGCGGGGCGAGTGGCACCTTCGGTCACTGCCCGGGCGCCAGCTCGAGCCTGACGACCTGCGTCGAAACCACGGACGCCACCGGTACAGCGACCTCGTCCAACCTCACCGCCAACGCGCTCGCCGGCTCCTACCAGGCGGCTGCGGTCGTGCCTGGCCTGCCGAACCTCGTGTTCGACCTCACTAACGTCCATCACGGCTACTGGATGGTCGGTTCCGACGGCGGCATCTTCAACCTCGGGTATGCACCCTTCTACGGCTCCGAAGGAGGAACGCATCTGAACGCCCCGATCGTCGGCATGGCCGCGGCCAAGGACGGCGACGGCTACTACCTCGTCGCATCGGACGGTGGTGTGTTCAACTTTGGCCCGGGCGCTCCCTACGAGGGTTCCAAGGGTGGCGACCACCTCAATGCGCCGATCGTGGGCACAGCAGTCGACCCCGTTACCGGCGGGTACTGGCTCGTGGCGGCGGACGGCGGTGTCTTCAACTTCGGGGGCGCACCCTTCTACGGCTCCCACGGTGACTCGCCGTTGAACAAACCGATCGTCGGGATAGGCGCGGCGCCGGGAGGTGGCTACTACCTGGTCGCGTCCGACGGAGGGATCTTCAACTACGGCCCCGGAGCGCCGTACCTGGGATCCCACGGCGACTCGCCGCTCAACCAGCCCATCGTCGGCATGGCGGTCACGAACGACGGGTACTACCTGGTCGCGTCCGACGGAGGGATCTTCAACTACGGCCCCGGAGCGCCGTACCTGGGATCCCACGGCGGCTCACCACTGAACCAGCCGGTCGTCGGCATGGCGATCGATCCTGTCAGCGGCGGCTACTGGCTGGTGGCCAAAGACGGTGGCATCTTCAACTACGGGGGCGCGACGTTGTACGGCTCCGAAGGAAGTACGCCTCTCAATGCGCCGATCGTCGGGATGGCATCCTCCGGCTGATCCAAGAGGGGTGGGCGAGGGGGGACTTGAACCCCCACGTCCTTGCGGACACAGGAACCTGAATCCGATCCCGGCCAATTTCGGGCCCCAGGTCTGACCTCTGAGAAGACGCGTTTGCGCTGCTCACAAGCTATTTCCCGACGTTCGCCAGAGTTCGAGTTACACCGACGTAGTTCATCCTTTTGTGTCCTACGCGTGTCCTGCGCCATGACTGGGCGGTGCCAAAAAGATCCTGTGGTCGGCCGACAACCGCGACACGAACGGGGTCAAGAGGACCGTCATTAAGGTCGGGGCCCCCGCACGCGGGGTGGCCTTAATGGCGCAGCCTCTTGACGCCGTGGGCGGGTAGCGCCAGAGACAATGGGAGGCAGAGGCCGGCAGCTCCCCTCCAGCTGCCACGGGTGTCGAATCGGCCGCCGGGCTACACCGATGCGAGCGGCCGGGCTCATGCGAGCGCCTTCGGGTCGGCTCGCGCGTCGATTGCGTCGTTGAGAGCTCGCAGTCGATAGGGCAGCCCTTCGACCGTGGACGCCCACCGGGCCGCAGGCACGAGGGGGCGGCCGGCGGCGGCGAAGCCGCCGCCCTTGATCGAGTAGAGAGATTCCTCACGAACCAGGTCGCGTAAGCAGAGCCGCGACTTTCCCGGCGCTCGGGGTCGAATCGGGCACGCTGCCAGTCCGCACCGCCGAGTACCCACCCCCGAACGAAGGTAGAAGAAGCCTCAGGCGCTAGCGACGAAGGAAGAACGGCCCTCTCATTTTCCCGAGCACGTTGTCAGGCTGTCGGGGCATACCAATGGGGATTCCTGCTCAGCCAAATCGAGTATGCGTTCGCAGGAGTTCCGTAGTTCTGGCCGATGTACCAGAAGCCCCACAACATTTGTGTCCACGCGTCTGTCTGCCAGGCCGTGGACCAAGGGCAGGACGGTCCAGAAGAGCACATCTTCGATGATGGAAGTGCCTGTGGGATCCCGTAGGCAACGCTGTTGTATGGGCAGTTCGGGTAGTAGGGACCGCTCGAGTATCCCGAGCAGACATACCATCTCCAGCCGCTCTCGCCAACCCATAGCGGGTAAAGGCCGTTTGTCCATTGGCCACTTGTTCCCCAGTTAGCTTGAGGAAGAGAAGCCTGGGCATAGTGCTCTGCGGCCGTTGGCGAAAGCTCGTAGCTGACAGAGACATTCCCCTCATAG
>DATLUM010000032.1 GCA_035533095.1 Acidimicrobiales bacterium
GGAGACATCAAGAGCCGCTCGTCTGCGGTAATCAGCTCGGTGGCGAGCACTTCTGCCAGAGCTATGTACGCCGCGGCATAGGCGGTGACGTTCGAGCGGAGCTCGTAGGCACGCGGCATGAATGGCAAGGTGGGGTATCGGGTCAGCGGGACGTCCGCCAAGTCTTGGACGGCTAGGGCGAAGTTGAGTCCCAACGAGTGGTGTACGAGCCGGCGGTGAGCTGAGGGACCATCCCCCATACGCGACAATCACCGCGCCAACCTCAAGAAGCAGTTCTCACGCAACTACTTGAGGAGGATCACGGTGACTGTCCCTACCACTATCGACGCTGGCGCCTGGCTGGGCAAGTATCTCGACGGCCACGATGGCGACGGCGACCTCGCCCGGGCGATGCTCAAGGCCTTCGCCGAGGCGGTGATGTCGGCACAAGCGTCCATGCAGTGCGGTGCCGCGTACGGCGAGCGCTCCGAGACACGGGAAAACTCGCGCAACGGCTACCGGGTGCGTCCCTGGGACACCAGGCTCGGCACCATCGACCTCTCGGTGCCCAAGCTCCGCCAGGGGGTCTACAGCCCTGAGTTCTTGCTCACCCCCCGCCGGCGGGCCGAGCAGGCCCTGGTGGCGGTGATCTGCCAGGCCTACGTCGAAGGGGTCTCCACCCGCCGGGTGGACGACCTGGTGAAGGCCATGGGGATCGAGGGGATGTCCAAGTCCGAGGTGTCACGCCTGGCCCAAGAGCTCGACCAAAAGGTCGCCGAGTTCAAGGAACGCCCGCTCGACCAGGGCCCCTACCGCTACCTGTGGATCGACGCCTTGACCCAGCGCGTGCGCGAGGGGGGCCGGGTGGTCAACGTCTCGGCGGTGGTCGCCACCGCCGTGGGCGCCGAGGGCCGCCGGGAGGTCGTCGGGTTCGACGTGGTCAGCACCGAGGACACCGAGGCCTGGACGGCCTTCCTGCGTGGTCTGGTGGCCCGGGGCCTCTCGGGCGTGGAGCTCGTCGTCTCCGACGCCCACGGCGGCATCAAGGCGGCTATCGCCACGGTATTCGCCGGCGCCTCCTGGCAGCGGTGCCGGACGCACTTCATGGCCAACCTCGCCTCCCGGGTGCCCAAGAGCGCCTGGCCGATGGTGGCCACCTTGGTGCGTTCCATCTTCGAGCAGCCCGACCACGACGCCACCTGGGCCCAGCTGGCCGTCGTGGTCGACAAGCTGCACGAGACCGGCCTGGCCGACGTGGCCCTCTACCTGCTCGATGCCGCCACAGACATCCTGGCCTTCAGCACCTTCCCCACTGAGCACTGGCCCAAGATCCGCTCCAACAACCCCCAGGAGCGCCTCAACAAGGAGATCCGACGCCGCACCGACGTCGTCGGCATCTTCCCCAACCGAGGGGCCGTCGTCCGCCTGGTGGGGGCGCTGCTCGCCGAGCAGACCGACGAGTGGGCCATCGCCAGGCGCTACATGAGCCAGGAGTCGCTCACGACCGCCCGGATCGAAGCGCCGGCGGACCCGCCACCCCCCGTCCTCGCGGCTGGCGAGGGATGACCGGGCCCGTTCCCGCACCGGTCACTGGCGGTCACAGACGGCCAGGTGCTCCAACGCGCCCCACATCCCAAAGGAGGCTTGCCTTTACGCACACCTCATGATATAAATCACACAGAGAGCTGATTGCGTTCTTGCTGTCAGCTCAGGTTGATGCGGAGATCGTCGCAGCCGACGCTTCGTACACCACTCCTCGGGACTTGACCGGGTCTGCCTCGACCAGCAGTACCGGTCGCTCGGGTGACCAGGTGGCAGCGAGGGCCAGGGCCAGAGTCGTCACCCCGCACGAGCGGGCGGATCCGAGGCAGATGACGGTCACCACAGCTCCCCACCTGGACGAGGCTCGCCTCGCCGGCTGCGGCGAGCGAGGCCACCTCGTCGGCGTTCGACGTCGCAACCTGCAAGGAGAACACCGTCGGACTGCCGGCGTCCGCCGACGCCCCCTGCACTGTCAGCACGGTGGCTTCGATC
>DATLUM010000033.1 GCA_035533095.1 Acidimicrobiales bacterium
ACCTGCCGAGCCGGTAGGAGTCCGGAGCGTCATGTCCCCGCCCGGATGAACCTGAGGTCCCTTCCTCGGGCGGCGCTGCGTCCACCTTTGCACGCTCTCCACGCGACGCCATAGGGCTCCCACCCTGCCCGGCTTGTATGAGGGGTCGTCGCGCCTAGCCGACCATCAAGCGCCTGGCTGGCCGACGGATCCCTGTGGTTCTACGTGTGGCAATGTCGGCTGCCGCCATCGCGCCCCAGAGCGTCACGCAACCCGCCACGCTGACGCGAGCGATCGCGGTCAAGGGCTCGTAGCAGCCGGACGAGGACTGGAAGCTGGTGCAGCGAGGTTCGGGACGCTCCGGTGCGGTCGACCACTGATCCGGTACGGACGGCTGTGAGGCTGACCAAGTTGCCATCCACAAGACAATCGCTCTAGATGTTTATTAGGACTAACGGGGCTTCGCCCCAGCCCGACGAGGCGGTGTTCGTGGCGCGTCCGGGTCGGTGACGGGTCGGGGTGGGCTGGGGTGAAGTCCCGGGGGTTCCTCGTCGGTTCGGGTTGACGGTTGCGGGGGCTCCGGTCGAGCCTAGGTGCGGGACCGTCGCCGGTCCTGCCTTGAACCGCCCGAAGCGGTTGGTTGGCCGCGAGGGCCGATGTCGACCGGAGCCCGCCGATGACCCTACCCCGCACCGCCGCCGATGTGCTCGCCGACCACGTGACCATGGAGCTCGAGTGCATCGACCGGATGTATCTGAACGTCTACGTTCCCAAGCTCGCCTTCGCCGATGGGATCGCCCACTTCTTCCGGACCCATCGCGGTCAGCCGTTCGTGTCCTCGGCGTTGATGGACCCCATCACGAAAGGCTTCGTGGCCGCCATCCACCGGTTCGTGACCACCGAGGGCGTCGACCTGGTTCCGTTCCGCAAGGGTGAACGTAAAGACGACGTGGCCCACGCCTACCTGGCTGACCACGACGGCTCCGAGCAGATCCTCTTCGTCGGCCGCGCCCAGGAGAAGACCAACGTGTTCCGGACCCAGCGCCGCCACAACCCGATCACCGGCAAGGCCTACCCGTGGTTGGTGGCCGACACCTCGATGGTCAACCACTTCTATTTCTACGGCTTCGACGACGACTTCGGCCCGTTCTTCATCAAGTTCGCGACCTACTTCCCGTATGTGGCCAAGTGCTGCCTGTTGACTGAACTACGGGACGACCCGTTGAGGTGGCTGGTTACGGTCCGGTCCCGTGTTCGAACAGGAAGAGCCGCGGGATCTTGGTGCGTTGGTTGTTGCTCGGCAGGGCGCGCTCGTGCCAACCGGGGACCCGTTCGAGCCGTATCGGCTGCTTGATCGGGCGGGGCAGCCGGTGGGCCCGGTTGCTGCGTTTCTCGGTGAGCTGCAGGGTTGCGGGAGACCCGCGACGACGCAACGGTCCTACGGCATGGCGCTGCTGCGCTGGTTTCGGTTCTTGTGGGCGATCGACGTGGCCTGGGATCACGCCACCCGCGTGGAGGCCCGGGACTTCTGTCGGTGGATCCAGATTGTCGGCAAGCCAGTCCCGCTATCGCCCCGGCCGGGGACGGCTGGTGATGCGGTTGCTCAGAAGCCATCGGTGCCGGCGCCGGGCCGGACGGCGCAGAACATGACCCCTGGGATCAGGAACTCGATCACGGGGAAGGTGGCGCCGGGGTCGGGCTACGCGCCGACCACCAGCGCCCATAGCGAGACGGTGCTGCGGGGCTTCTACGAGTTCCACTTGCAGGCCGGCTCGGGGCCGATGGTGAACCCGTTCCCGCTGTCACGAGGCCGTCAGGGCCGAGCGAACGAGCATCACAACCCGATGCAGGCGTTCCGTCAGGAACGCAGCGGCCTGTTCCGGCCGCGGGTCGTTCAACGGGCGCCGCGGCAGATCCCGGATGAGAAGTTCAACGAACTTTTCGTCCGGCTCGGCTCTGATCGCGACCGGGCCTTGGTGGCGTTGTGGGTGTCGACTGGGGCTCGCGCGTCGGAATTGCTGGGAGCGGTGCGCGGGGACGCCGACCCTGGGCAGCAACTGATCACGGTGATTCGCAAGGGGTCCAGGGCGTTGCAGCAACTCCCGGCGTCGCCTGACTCGTTCGTGTGGCTACGGCTCTATCAGGCGCGCCTTGATGATCTGGTTCCGGCCGGCCGAGACCAGCCGCTTTGGTGGACGCTGCGCCAGCCGTTCCGGGCGTTGAGCTACCACGCCGCTTACCGGATGTTCACCCGCGTCAACGCGGCTCTGGGGGAGCGCTGGACCTTGCACGACCTGCGGCACACCGCCGCATACCGGATGGCCCGGGATCCGGACATGCCGCTCACCGACGTGCAGTGGATCCTCGGGCATGCCCATCTGACGACAACCCAGATCTACATCTCGCCCCTGCCCGAGGACGTGATCGCCAGCGTGCTCGCCCATCACCAGCGCCGCGCCGCACCCAAACCCACACCGCCGCCGTCGCCTTACCGGCCGGAGTCGTTGGACGTGCTGTTCGGGACGGAACGGGAATGACGACCGCCGATCCCAAGCTGACACCGGTCCCAGGGCCGACACGGCCCGGTGACGCGGGCCGGCGGCCCACCGACGCGCTGCTGGAGCGGTTCCCGCCCCGCCCGGTGCCGACAGGGTGGCCAGCGACCCGCCTGGCCGGCCCCGAGTTGTGGCCGCGGCTGCTGGCAGAACCGTTTGTGTCCGGTCGCCCGGCCGCCGAGGAGAACCGGCGGCGCGGTCTTCGGTTCGTCCTGCGATGGCTCGAAGGCCAACCCGGAGACACCTGGCAGCAGAGATGGCTGGCCAGCGGCGCCGGTGTTGACGGCAGGGTCGACTGGCGAATCTTCCCGATCCGGTGGGCGAGGCAAGCCGACGTTCCCGTGTGCGGTTTCGACGAGAGGGTTATCAGCACCGGCCTGCTGTCACTCGTTTGCGCGGACGTGATCCGCCCGAGCTTGGACTGGCTGCTCACCACCGCCACACCGAAGCGGTTGGCGGCCGAGATGGCCCGCACCCGGGACCCAGATGGGTTCGGGGCGTTGACCGAACGATGCCAGGTCCGTCCGGTCGGTGAGTCCGCCACCGGGGTGGCGCTGCACCGGATCGCTGTCCTGCTGGCAACCAAGGGCGGAGTGATCGCCGATATCACCGCCGGCGACTGCGTCGAGTTGCTGCGCGTCGCCGCGAAGATCTGCGCCATCCCGCACTACCGCAGCCCGTACTTCTACCAGCTGCTCTATGCGGTGAACGTTTTTGGCGAAGGGGCCGCGCCGACGGTCAGCGCGTTGACAGCCCAGCGCCAGCTCAGCGTCGAACAGCTGATCGACCGCTGCGGCCTCGAGTGCCGGGCGGTGCGCGACCTGCTCGTCGATTATCTGCGGGAGCGGCAGATCAGCATCGACCACGTCAGCCTGGTTCGGCTCGCCGACACCCTCGGCCGCCTGTTCTGGAAGGACCTGGAGACCCACCACCCGGGCATCGCCTCCCTGCGGCTCCCGCCCCCGGTCACCGCAGCGTGGAAACAGCGAATCTTCACCAAAACAATCCGCCGCACTCGGCCCGACGGCAGCGTCGAAGAGATGCGCAGCTCACGGGAAAGCGCCACCAACTGCCTCTCCGCGGTGCGCACCTTCTACCTCGACATCGCCCAGTGGGCGACCGACGACCCGGCTCGGTGGGCACGATGGGCGGTCCCCTGCCCGATCAAAGCGGGCGAGATCCCCCACAGGCGGGTGGCGGTGCGGCGCAAGTCGCGCATGGACCAGCGGACCCGGGAACGGCTGCCGATACTTCCCGCCCTGGTCGCCGCGGTGGATACCGAGCGCACCGCAGCAGCCGAACGGCTCGTTGCCGCCGAGGCCACCAAGCCCGGCGAGGTCTTCACGGTGGGCGGACTCACCCTGCGCCGGTCGGGCGCCACTCGCCGCCTAGTCGCCAACATCTGGGCCGAGGACCCCGCCGGCGGCCGACGGCGCAACCTGACCATGGAGGAACACCGGGCGTTCTGGGCGTGGGCAGCAGTGGAGGTCCTGCGCCACACCGGCATCCGCATCGAGGAGCTCACCGAGCTCACCCACCCCAGCGTGGTCCAATACTCGCTGCCCACCACCGGCGAACTGGTGCCGTTGCTGCACGTCGCCCCGTCCAAGACCGACGCCGAACGGCTCCTGGTCGTCAGCCCGGAACTGGCCGACGTGCTCAGCGTGATCATCCGCCGCGTCCGTGGCCCCGCCGGAGCGGTGCCCCTCGTCGTGGCCTACGACTACCACGAACGGGTGTTCAACCCGCCCCTGCCCATCCTGTTCCAGCGCCAGGTCGGCACCGAGAACCGCCCGATCACCGCCCCGGCGATCCGCAAGCTGCTCGACACGGCGCTCGCCGCGACCGGCCTCACCCAGACCGACGGCCGGCCGCTGCGGTTCGTTCCCCACGACTTCCGACGAATCTTCATCACCGACGCCGTGCTCAACGGCATGCCGCCCCACATCGCCCAGCTGGTCGTAGGACACGCCGACATCAACACCACCATGGGCTACAAGGCCGTCTACAACGAAGAAGTCATCACCGCACACCGGGCGTTCATCGCCCGTCGGCGGGCCACCAGACCCAGTGAGGAATACCGCACCCCCAGCGACGCCGAGTGGGACGAGTTCCTTGGCCACTTCGAGCGACGAAAGGTCTCCATCGGGACATGCGGCCGCTCCTTCGGCACGGCATGCATCCACGAGCACGCCTGCATCCGCTGCCCGCTGCTGCGCCCAGACCCAGCCCAACGCCCCCGGCTCGTCGAGATCCGCGACAACCTGCACGCCAGGATCGAAGAAGCGCGCCGCGAAGGTTGGGCCGGTGAGACCGAAGGGCTGCAGGTCAGCCTTGCCGGAGCCCGTCACAAGCTGGCCCAAGCCGATCAGATCGCCGCACGCCACGCCCAGCGCGAGATGCACGACTTCGCCAACGTCGCCGGTCGCCGCACTACCACCCTGAGCAAGGAGACGTCCCGATGACCATGACCGTCACCGATCAGCTGCTCCATCAACTTGTCGTCGGCTCCCACGCGGAGGGCACCACCTGCCTCGCCGTCGCCGCCGCGATCGAACACGACGACCGGACCCTGCTCATCGCCGCAACCGACGACGACTTCGCACCCGTCTGGCAGCTCCCGGCCGGCCTGGTCCTGCCCGGAGAGACGCTCCTCCACGGGTTGGACCGCGTCGTCACCTTCACCACCGGGCTCGGAGTCCTCGACGTGACCGGCTACGCCGGCCACCACGACCATCGCCTCGACGACGAGATCGTCCGAACATTCGTGTTCACCATCACCGCCGCCGACCCCGACCGGGTCTGCCACTGGGCGAACATCGGCCATCGCTGGAGCAGCGACCCCATCACCGCGTGCAGCATCCTCGGCGACATCGACGGCCACCCCACCCCCACGACAACAGCGGCAGCCCGTCTCATCGGCCCAACCCCGATCCACCAACTGTCGACCGCCCTCCGAGCCAACGCCAGAGGCCTTCTCTGCGCCGAGGCCGCCGTCGAGCTGTTGATCAAGCAGCAGTCATGGCTGCACCGCAGAGACTTCGTCGACGGCTTCGTCGATGCCGTGAACCCATCCACCCGCCCACAGCCGACCCGCTACACCGACACCGCGTTCGTTGACTGGGTCGGCGCGCTCGCCGCACTCGACGCCGGCCGCCTGCGATGCTCGAGCGGCGAAGGCCAACTGCTGCGGATCGCTGCCAGCCTGGCCGAAGGAATCCCAGTCGACCTCCGCGACGCGATAACCGGCCTGGACACCATCAACACCGGGCTCGTCGCACGCGCCATCTGCCACGCCGCCGGTCACCGACCATAACCACCCAAGCCGCTCGGCGACTCCCGCCATCCCTGTTCAGGTAATGCATCAACGGCCACGAATGGGCCAAACGCCAAGCGGCCAAAGCCGGTCTCGACTACGAGGCCCTCGACAACGGCTTCGCCGCCTGCGCGGACCCGGCCCGCCTCCAGCGGATCTGCCGGTCGCTGTCGGCGGCCAAGATCAACGCGTTCGTGCGGAAGTGGCTGGCCCGGCTCCCGCACCCGTTCACCGCCGCGGACCGCCGGGCCGGCTACCGCTACGACATCTCCATCCTCCAGGCCGAGTTCTCCCTCACCCAGGTCCTCGACCGGCCCCTCTCCGGGCGGGTGTTCTTCGAACAGGTCATCCGCGACAACCTCGACATCGGACGGCCCGACCAGGTCAGCCTCATCTTCGATCGGCGCGTCGTGACCCGAGGCCGCCACCCCACGCCCGGTCAGTTCCGGACCCGGATCATCACCGAGGGGGTCACCCCCTCACTGCACGTCTACTACCGCCGGTCGACGATCAAGCAGTATCACAAGGAAGGAGTCGCCCTTCGCACCGAGACCACCATCAACGACACCCGAGCCGACTTCGGCATCGGCAAACGGCTGCACAACCTGGCCGAACTGGCCAAGGTCGGCTTCTCCGCCAACCGACGTCTCCTGCACGTCCAACGAATCAGCCATGAGCCCTGGGCCGGCGAGGACATTCTCGATTCCCTCTCCCGCCCTGTCGTCGTCAACGGCCAACGCGGCCCCGCCCTGCGCTTCGGCGACCCCCGCGTCCACGCCCTGATGTCAGCGATCTCCGTGTTCCGCCTCCTCCCCAACGGCTTCTCCAACCGGGACCTACGCGCCCACACCGCCCCCCTCCAAACAGTCGACCCCACCTCGCTCACCGCGGGCCGCATGACCTATGACCTCAGACGACTACGCCTCCATGGCCTCATAGAACGCATCCCCCACACCCACCGCTACCGCGTCACCGACCACGGTTGGCGCACCGCCATGCTCGTCACCCGTGCCTACAACCGCATCCTCCGACCCGGGCTCGCCGAGCTCAGCTCCCCCCTCGACACCGGCAAACTCGGCCAAGCCGTCCGACTCCTCGACGCCGCCCTCGCCGCAGCATGACCAACCAGAAAACTTGACTCAAATACGACGGCTTCGCCGGCTTTAGCTTCCTAGAGTGAGGCTTCCACCGAAGGAGTGATCGCTTACCGCTGCGGGCGCGGCTTCATCGTAGGCTGGTCGCGAGGGGGACCGATGCCGGCCGTTCATATTCCTCAAGACGCAGAAACCCTTCCCGAATACCAGGGCCTGGCCGGCCGCCTCGAGGAGGCCGGGTACGACCGCATGTGGATCGGCGAGGTCAACGACGTCGACGCCGTGTCGGCCGCCACGCTGGCCGCCGTCGGGACGGAGCGGGCCCGTATCGGTCTGTTCCTTAACACCTTCACGCGCGCGCCATCGACGCTGGCGATGACGGCGTCGACGCTCGCGTGGCTGGCGCCCGGCCGGGCGCAGATCGCGCTCGGGGTTGGTTCGCCGCTGTTCGTCGAGCGCTGGAACGGGATCCCGTACCACCAGCTATACGACCGCCTCAGCGATGTGCTCCGCTTTCTTCGGGTCGCTCTCGCGGGGGGAAGAGTGCGCGAGCAGTTCGAGACGTTCCAGAGCGACGGTTTCGCCCTCGGCACGCGCCCCGACGACCCGCCGTTGCTGCTCGTCGCGGCGTGCGGGCCGCGAGCGCTGGCGTTGGCGGCTCGGGAAGCCGACGGGGTTGTTCTGAACTGGGTCACGCCCGGCGACATCGAGCACATCGAGCCGCTTCCGGAGGATCGCGGCGCCGTTTCGCTCATCGTACCGGTATGCCCGACGGCAGATCGGGAGGTGATGGAGCGGACGATGCGGCCCGTCGTCGCGACCTACCTCGACGTGCCGGCGTA
>DATLUM010000034.1 GCA_035533095.1 Acidimicrobiales bacterium
GGACCGTCAAGCATGGCATCCCCATGTCTCGGAGACGGTCGCTCGTCCACACCGAGGGCCACTCGCGGGCGGTGCGCGGCGACCGTAGATATGCGTGCCCCGGCCGGGGTCTTTACGTTGGTCTGGTACGCGGAGAGCTAATGACTGCGGTACGCGCAGGTGCGTTACGTCGTAGATTACGCTGAACATGTCACAGGGATGTTAATAGCGAAGGCCAAATGCTACAAGATCGTGACAGTCACGAGGGATTATTCTACACATTCATACCGAAAATCGGGACGTCTTGCCGTGACTCACCCTGCGGGCGCCTTCCGCTGCCGCCTCGCCGCCCGTATCCTTCCTCGGCATCTCGGTGGCGTGACGGACCGCGCCTTCGTTCAGGTCGGCCTTCAGGTCAGGTCGTGAACCCTCCCAGGAGCGGCGCCTGCCGTGCTGAGATGATGGGGACGTACCGCCGGTCGACCGGCGACTCGGCAGCTGATCGGATGGAGCAGGCGGTAACGACGTTCGTGGGTCGATCCGCCGACACCGTCCGGCTGAGCGAGCGGACGTCTTTGGATTCGCGCGCCGCGCATCGCACGTCCCGCTTGAGGCGGCAGCCATGAACTCACTTGTCGAGCGGCGGCACACCGACGTCGCCCGTCTGTGTCACCGGTTCCACGTGCGGCGGCTGGAGCTGTTCGGCTCGGCGGCGCGAGCGGACTTCGACCCGTCCGCGAGCGACCTCGACTTCCTGGTCGAGTTCGAGGACCTGGAGCCGGTCGCCTGCGCCGACGCCTGCTTCGGCCTGCTCGAGTCGCTGCAGGACCTCGTCGGCCGTGCGGTCGACCTCGTCGTGCCCTCGGCCGTGCGCAACCCCGACCTCCTCGAGGCGATTGCCCGCGGCCGGGTGACGCTCTATTCGGTCTGAAATCCGCACGATGTCGACGTTGTCAGGGATGCCGCGAAGGTAGACTCAACGTGGAGGTTTATCCGGCGCGCTAGTCGCGTCGATGGTAGAGTCTAGCGTAGCGACCGGTGAACAATCGGGTAGTCCGACTCGAACGGCGACGGATCGTCGTACAACTCAACGAGCGCACGGATCACTGCTCCTCTTGCCGGTGATCCACTGCGTGCCGAGATGAGCACCACCGGAGGGATCGACCTACCGTCAGCGAGCCACCTGTGCAGGATCGCCGGAATTGTGTTCACGTCGTAAGTGACCACCGCCAGACGCTCCGCAACGGCAGCCTCCAATATCGGGCCATCGATGTCTTCCCGAAACTTGCCGCCGCGCCAGTGAGCAACGTGCTCCACGCGACAACCGGCGCGTGCTGCCCGTACTCCGTCGGCGACGGACAGCGGTACGTGAACGTCGAGGAGAAAGCCCGAGAGCCTCACTCGCTGCGTCGGGCGTCGTCGTCTCCGCCCTCGTCGTCCTCGATGATTTGGATGCCGGGCAGGAGTGCCTTGAGTTCCTCAACCGTCACCTCGGTGTGCTGGCGGATCTCGGCATCTACCTGGGCCGGGTGCTCGGCGGCGTACCGCAGCCCCTCAGCGACCAGCGTGGGATCGGCGAAGATCTGCTCCGCAACCGTCTCGGCGTCGCCGTAGGTGCGGGCAAGCCAGGCAACTTCCCAGATTGCTAGCCCGGTACCGACCACGTACGCTTCCGGTCCCACGGCCGTGACGCGGAACCTGACGTGCGGGAATCGCTCTCTGGTCCTGCTTGCGCTCCGGACCAGATCGCCCACTTCTGAGACCGTCAGATCAACGCGTCGGGCATAGTCGCCCCACCATCTGGTAGGTACCTTCGTCACCCGGGTTGCCACAGTTCGCCCTCCTCGGTCCCCTGTAGACCAGCCAGGTACTCGTCGGCGATCGGCTCCCAGGCGTTGGCCGGATCGTGCCCCTCGATCTGCTCAAAGCTGAACGGGCGCGGGTCAGGGATACGACCCTCGGAAAAGAGCCGCATCTGCTCGGCGATGGTTTCCGCGACTCGCTGGCTCGGCGGCCAGTACATCATGTTCCAGAAGTTGATGCGGGGTGAACGCACCCTGTGGGCAAGATGCACCAGCCCGCTGGAGGTCAGATACTCTCGCAGCTCATCTTCGCTCCGGAACGCACGCAGTGCATACAAGCCGGGCGGCGTCTCGAACGTCGCCTCGATCACCTGACGCACCGGCTCGCCGGTGTCGGCGGCGGCGACCGCCGCCCGGCGGGCCTCTCCCTCCACGGTCATGACGAGAGCGAGTATCTCGACTCGGACTACCAGCCCGCGAATCGGTAAATGACGTCCCTCAATGAGCGAGTGCCATCCCTCCGGAATCTCCAGACGGAGGGAAGCGGTGCCTATGCGCGGCTCCAGGTCTCCGGTCTGCCATGCCTGCCACACGAAATCGGCGATGTTCCCAACGAACCGTCCCTTTTCGTCGTAGACCAGAAAGGCCTCCCCGACGCTGCCGATGGGCAGGTGGTTGTCGTTGGTGAGGTCGAACCCGGTGACGCACGGCAGCAACACGACGACCGACTGGAACGCGTTGGAGATCGCTTGGGACAACCGATCCGCCGAAAGACCCTCGAAGGTGAATGGCCTGATCCCGGCCCCGCGCGCCGCGTCCAGCGCGCCCTCTGTGTAGCCGCCCGCCGAGACGTAGATGCCGAGCGACGGCGGAATCCCGACTGCCTCCAGCTTGCCCCTGAATGCGTCGATCTTCTCCACGCCAATCGGGCCCTGCTCGTTCTTGCACTCGATGGCCAGGCGTACCGGGTGGCCGGCGACGTAGCTGGTGAGGAGCACGTCGAACTGCCGCTTGCGCTTCCCGCCCCCGAGCGTGGCCAAGCGGACATCGTGCTGCACCACCACACCCGGCTCCTGGTGCAGCCAGGCCACCAGTTGCTCGAGGATCTTACCCTGCTCATTCGTCTTCGCCACGCCGCACACTCCTGCACGGATTGTACGGCCGGAGCGGGGTCGACGAGTGCGAACACGCCAAACCGTGCGGGAGCGGTGAGTGGCAATGGGACTCCCGCGTGGGATCGTCCGCGCAGTCAATCGGACGGAGGAAGGCGGCGATCCACCCGCGCGGCGACGGATTGGAGCGGTTCCCGGCGCAGGCAAATCCTGCCACGCCAACCGCCGTCAGCCCGCGCACCCTCCCCAGCCCCCTTTCAGGGGGCTTCGTCTATCAGCGCGGCAGTAATGGTCTTTGACACAATACGTCGGTACCACGGCCGGCCGGCCGTACTCCCCGCCACCCGCGCTCCAGCCCCGTCCGTGGGCTTCGTCCTTCAGCCCGGCGTCTCTCTCCCCTCTCCACTTGTGGGAGAGGGGCAGGGGGTGAGGGCCGAGCCCCCGCCCTCCGTCGTCCGTCCGGCCGCGATACCCGTGTGGCAGCCGCCCGGACGGTCCGCTCGTTTTCCGCGTCGCAACGCGCAAAACCGTCGTCCGGCCCCTCGTCCGGTCCGTGCCCACCCGCGTCCGGGCTATCTTGGGCTCCAATCCCC
>DATLUM010000035.1 GCA_035533095.1 Acidimicrobiales bacterium
ATTTTTGAAGCCGGAGCCACAATCGAGACTCCTGTGTTCTGGAGCACATACCAAGGAACCTGCGCTTCTCTACGAGTCTGCTTGTCCCTGACTTCAAGCGAAAGCATCTTGTGGCCCGTGTCGATACCCAGAAGCCCGACCGTCTCGGTGTAGAAGGGCATCATCTTTGCCTTGCCATCCGACCCGTAAACTCCGCGGTAACTCCCCGCTCCGATACACAGGAAGACGGGGGACCCGCTGAATCCCGGCAGGGACCGCATCTCAATCAAGTAGGCCGTCACAAGCAGGTCTCGGCCATCCTTAACGGGTTCGCCGGGCATCATGGCGATGTTGCCAAAACGTGCTAAGGGCTCGTTGCGCTGGCCGCCATCGTGGGCGATGAATCGTCCGATCATGAACACGTCGTCTCCAACCCCGACGTTCAACTCGCTGGCCCGAGCCTCCCATTGTTCGCGGGTTTCACCAACCAGGTCTTCCCACTGGATCGCTGCAATATCTAGGTCAGTGTCCTGGGGCGGTCTGAACGCGGCTACCGCTACGTCATCGCCATCTGGATGCGGTTTCCAGGTTCCTTGGGGAATCTCGAAAACCTCAACGCTGCCATCGGCGGTATTGACTCGCGCCCACGTTCCACCCTGAAAGGCCACATGGATATTGGTCACGGCGTAGCGGTAGTTCTGCCCAGTCCGAGTGCTGCGGACGTCAATGAGGAATCCGCAGCCGCCCTGCGGCTTCCCCTGATTCGCATTTTCCCGTGACGAGTACAGATAGAACACTGACTTGCGTATCTGATCGGGGATTCGAGGCACGGAGAACTCCCAGACTTGATAGGGATGGCCCCGTGACGAGTGGAGGGTCACCCAATGACCGGCGGTCATCGTACCCGCCTGGGTGCGTCAAGTGAGTCAGTGCCCAAATTATGGCCTCTCTATGGCCACACTTCATGCACATTCGTACCGGCCGATTCGAGTCAGCCAACCACATCAGTCTCGCGACTAGAGAATTCTCCCTTGCGCAGCAAAGGATTTTGCTCATTTGGAGCCTGATGATGCTAAGAATGGGCTAACGCGCGGAGGGAGTGGGATTTGAACCCACGGAGATCTATGCAATCTCAAAGCTTTTCAAGAGCTTCGCATTCGGCCGCTCTGCCATCCCTCCCGTGAGTTCTCAGACTAACTGCGAAGCAGAAAGCGGATGTTGTCCGAGAACAGCGCCGGCTGCGACTCGGGCGTCACGCCGGCGGCGGCGTAGTCCGCGAGCGGCGTGTCGGTCCCCTCGGTGTGGGGATAGTCGCTGCACGCCATGAAGATGTCGCCGGATTGTTCTGCAAGAGAGGCCGGGCCCTCGTACGAGAACGCGGCGACGCGCACCTGCCTGCGGAAGTACTCGCTCGGGCGCAGCGAGAGAGGCACCGACTCCCCGTTGAACGCCGCAGCAAACGAGAAGCCTCCGTCCATCATCATCATCTGCAACGGCACCCACACCGCGGACAGCTCCATCACGCCCAGGCGCAGATCCGGGTGCCGCTCCAGCACGCCGTTGATGATGAGGTCGGTCAGCGCGAGTGCCACTCCCGTCCACAGGAAGATGGACGACAGCGGCGACAACCGTGCCAGCCCCTGCTCGCCGTACCAGGCATCGTCGAACGGCCGCGGTTGCTCCGCGACATGAAACACCGGCGTGATCCCGTGGTCCACGAATGCCGACCATGCCCAGTCGAGCGACGGATCCGACAGGCGTACACCATTGACCAGACCCGGCGGAATCAACGCGAGCCGCAGGTCACCGCCGCCAAGGGCCGCCAGTTGCCCGAGGAGCCACGACCGGTCGGTCAGGTTCACGTGCCCCACGGGATGCAGGCGGCCACCACCAGCCGGCACGATCTCCTCGCAGATCCAGCGGTTCCACGCTCCCATGTTGACCAGGGTCGCCCGCGGGTCGGGCTCCAGCGGTCGCTCGAACACGATCCCGTAGTTCGGGAACAGCACCGCGGCGTCGAAGCCGGACGAGTCGAGATGACGTACTACAGCTGCCGGATCGGAATAGGGGGCAGCGAACTCCTCGTAGTCCATCGTCGAGGGAAGTCCGTCGCGCTGGCGGTTCTGGTAGGTGCCGATCGTGGACGGCCGCTTCGGCTGATGCGGCTCCGCCAGCCAGATCCGCCGGTCACCCGACACAAGCCACACGTACCCGAGATCGTCGGGCACCATCCGCAGCGCTGCATCACGCCCCGCCGGATCGCAGTAACGCTCCCACATGTCGACCGGCTCGAACAGATGCATGTCGCAATCGATGGCAGCAACCACAGCGAAAACCTCCCAGCGCTCAGCCAAGTCTTACCGCGTTGACCCCCATGAATCCCAGTAGGTGATTCCCTCCACCGGAGGGCGCTTCGCCGGCTTGAAGTCCTGACCCACGGTGTACGCCACCGGGATCAAGGCGACCTGCGTAACCTTGTCGAAGGGGATTCCGAGCAAATCGGCCGCCTCTTTCTCCTTGAACAGATGCAGCGTCGTCCATGCGGAACCGAGCCCCCGGCTTCGCAGCGCGAGCATGAAGTTCCATGCCGCCGGGATGATCGACCCGTACGTCGAGGCGGAGACGATGTTCGGCGCCTTGTCGGCCCGCCCTTCGATGCACGGGATCACGTGCACCGGGACGCGGCCGAGGATCTCGGTGAGATGAAGCGCGCTTTCGTAGACCCGCCGCGTCTGGTCGTCCTTCTCCTGGCCGGCGGCGGCTTTCAGATAGCCCGCGCCTCCCTCGGAGTACATACGCGCCAGTTCCGATCGTTTGTCCGGGTCGGTTACGACTACCCAGCGCCATCCCTGGGCGTTGCTTCCAGTCGGTGCCTGGATGGCCAGGCGCAGGCAGTCGAGGATCACCGACTCCTCGACGGGCCGGTCGAGGTCGAGCCTCTTGCGTACGGCGCGCGTGGTCGTGAGCAGCCGGTCGGTGACGGAGGTGTCGAAGGTCATTGGTTCTCCTTGTTGCTCGGCACGACGGTGGAACGTAGGTCGTGTATCCACTTGTCAGCGGCCCGCCACGCGCGGTCGGCGTGTCGGCGGCGGTCAGCGCCGTGTTCGCCCGCCGCGGGGTAGGAACCGAGGAACTTCAGCTTCCTCAGCCCGGTGTGCAGGTCGCGCAAGCAGTCCGCAACGACCTCGTCCGCGACGTGTCCCTCGAAGTCGATAATGAAGCAGTACTCGCCGAGCCCCTTCTTCGTCGGGCGCGATTCCAGCTTTACCAGGTTCAGATCGCGCGCGGAGAACTGCCCCAGGATCCCGTGCAGACTCCCTGGATGGTCCGACGACTGAAAGCAGACGATGCTCGTCTTGTCGTGACCGGTCGGCGCGGGGATCCCGTTCTCCGGGCGCGTGACCAGCACAAAACGCGTCGAGTTGTCGACGTGGTCCTCGATGCCTCCGGCCACCACTTCCAGGCCGTACAGCTCGGCAGCGAGCACCGTCCCGATCGCTGCGGTCGCAGGATCGCGCTCCTCGCCGACCTGCCTCACCGCCTCTGCGGTCGACGTCGCCGCCACCTCCTGCACGTCGGGCAGGTTCGCGCTCAACCACGCCCGGCACTGTCCCGTCGCATGCGGAAAAGACACCACCCTCTTGATCTGCGCCACCTCCGCCCCTGGGACCGCGAGGAGGTTCTGGGTGACAGGCAGGACGACCTCGCCGACGATTATCAGGTCCCGCTCGAACACGAGTTGGTCCAGCGCGATGGACACGGTCCCCTCGATCGAGTTCTCCAGCGCAACGAACCCGTAGTCGACGGCACCGTCGGCGACGCCGGCGAGGACGTGCACGAAGGACGAGAGCGGTCGGCGCTGCGCCCCGGCGAGACCGGGGTCGCTGCGCAACGCCTCCTCGGTGAAGGTGCCCGACGGTCCCAGGAAGCCGATCGTGGCGTGCGGGGAGACGGCACCGGTCATGGGCGGGCAGGATAGAGCCGTAATGGATGCCGCCGCCCTTCGAAAACTGCTCGACCGGCTCGCCGCCGGCGACGTCGACGCCGACGAGGTGGTCCGCCGCCTGCGCCGGTTGCCGTTTGCCGAGCTGGGGTACGCGATGGTCGACCACCACCGCGAACTCCGCCAGGGGTTGCCCGAAGCCGTCTACGGACCGGGGAAAAGACCCGACCAGTGCGTGGGGATCGTCGGCGAGCTGCTGTCGGCCGGTGGCGAGAGCGACGGTGGCGGGCCGGTGGTGCTCAGCCGGGCTGACGAGGAGCAGATCGCCGCGGTCTGTGCCGCGTTTCCCGGCGCGGTGGTGACGGGCTCGACCGTCGTTTGGCGACCGGCGTCTTTGAGGGAAGAAGCGGTTCTGGTGGTCACGGCCGGCACAGCGGATCTAGAGGTGGCGGAGGAGTGCCGGGCGACGCTGCGTGCGTTCGGGTTCGGCGCCGCGCTGGTGGCCGACGTCGGAGTCGCCGGCGTGCACCGCTTGCTCGTGCACGTCGATCTGCTTCAGGCCGCGGACGCGGTTGTCGTGGTCGCGGGGATGGAGGGAGCGCTGGCGAGCGTGGTCGGCGGCCTGACGGCGGCTCCCGTGGTGGCGGTGCCGACGAGCGTCGGGTACGGGTCGTCGCTGGAGGGCGTGACTGCGCTCTTGTCGATGATGGCGTCATGCGCGTCCGGGATGGTCGTGGTGGGCATCGACAACGGGTTCGGAGCGGCGCACGCCGTCGCGCGGATCCTCGGCCCGGCCCGCCGGCTCGCTTCGACCCCGGAGGTCGCGCGTTGACCACCGTCGCATGGTGGCACTGCTTCGCCGGCATCGCCGGCGACATGGCGCTCGGAAGCCTGGTCGATGCCGGCGCAGACCTGGGGTTGATCCAGCGGGAGCTGGTTGCGCTTCCGGTCGGGGGATGGTCACTCGAGGGCGAGCAGGTGATGCGTTCCGGCCTCGCGTGCACGCACGCGCGGGTTCGGGTACACGACACCCAGGTGGTGCGCACCTACGGCCACATCGTGGGCCTTATCACCGAGGCACGGCTGCCCGAGCGAGCGCGCCAGCGCGCGCTGGAGACGTTCGCGAGGCTCGCCGAGGTGGAGGGCCGACTGCACCGACGGCCGACGTCGCAGGTCCATTTCCACGAGGTCGGCTCGACCGACGCGATCATCGACATCGTCGGCACGTGCGTTGCGCTGGAGCTGCTAGGTGTCGACGAGATCTACGCCAGCCCGGTCGCGCAGGGAACGGGGATGGTCCAGAGCTCTCACGGCGCGCTGCCGATCCCGGCGCCGGCCGTCGTCGAGCTCCTGCACGGGGCGCCCACCTACGGCACCGCGCTCCCGTACGAGCTGACGACTCCCACCGGCGCGGCGTTGCTCTCCGCACTGGTGAAGGGGTGGGGCCCGATGCCGGCAATGGACATCACCGCGTCGGGTTTCGGCGCCGGCACCCGCGAGATCGACGGGCTGCCCAACGCGGTCCAGGTGGTGATCGGCTCGGCGGTCGCCGGTACCGCCGGCGGATCGGGAGCGCAGGGTTCCGACCTCCCGCACGGCCAGCCGGTAGTCGTCCTCGAGGCGAACGTCGACGACGTGACCGGGGAGATACTCGGTGCCACATTGAGTGCCCTGATCGGCGCCGGCGCCCTCGACGCGTGGGTCACGCCAGTCACCGGCAAGAAGGGACGGCCGGCACACGTCGTCAGCGTGCTGTGCGACGTTTCGGCAGTGGGTCGGCTGCGCCAGGTGCTGGCCGACGAGACCGGCACCCTCGGTGTCCGTGCGCAGACGTGGCAGCGATGGCCGTCGGAGCGGCAGTTCTCCGAGGTCGAGGTCGGCGGCTACCCGGTGCGCGTGAAGCAAGGTCCGCGTCGCATCAAGGCGGAGCACGACGATGCCGTCCGCGTGGCGCGCTTGATCGGCCTACCCGTGCGCGAGGTGGCCCGCAGGGCGGAGGAGGCAGCGCACCGGCGGCTGGATGCCGGTGCCGGCCTTGGGCCCAGCGGCGCCGGCAGCGGGTCGGGCGGCTCCACCATCAGCTCCCTCCCACTGCCCGACGGCCCGAGCGACCAGCACCCGCCGGCGGGTTGATCGCTAACCGGACAGGGTTCGCTCTATATGGCCGCCGGACCGCCCAACCCTGTCCACTTGGGCCCGGGCGCCGGCCGCGAACAGGACAGAGAACCACATTGGATCCGCTCCGCAGGCGAACCCTGTTCCATTCGTGGGCAGCCGCACTTCCTCTTCTGGTCAGCCGGCTGAACCGCTCAGCCGGCGCCGGTCCCGTTGAGGATCGACAGCGCCTCATCGTGCAACAACCCGTTGCTGCTGACGGCGCTGCCCCCGTCCGCACGCGTCACGCCCGCCAGATCGGTGAAGCGACCTCCCGCCTCCTCCACGATCACCTTCACCGCCGCCAGGTCCCACAGGGATACGACCGGATCCAGAGCGATCTCGCAGGCTCCCTCCGCCACGAGCATGTGCGACCAGAAGTCCCCGAACGCCCGGTCCCTCCAGCAGCGCAGCGCGAGCGCGACCACCCCGGCCGGCCCGCCACGTTCCTCCCAGCCCGACAGGCTGCCGCCTGACACCTGGGCATCCCGGAGCGCCGACACCCGCGACACCCGGATCGGCGCACCCGCGCCTCCGGGAGCGCCGGCGAAGGCGCCCATTCCGCGCCCTGCCCACCACCGCCGCCCCAGCGCCGGTGCCGACACGGCGCCGACCGTCAGCGAGCCGGCCTCTTCGAGCGCCAGCAGGGTCGCCCAGACCGGTATGCCGCGAACGAAGTTCTTGGTCCCGTCGATGGGGTCCACGATCCACCGCCGCCCCGAGCCGGTGCCATCCGTTCCGCCCCCACTCGTGCCGTCCCCAACGGAGCCGGTGCCGGCTCCCTCGCCGAACTCCTCGCCCAGCACCGAGTCCCCGGACCGGCGCCGGCCCAGCTCCTCCCGCAGCGCCAGCTCCACGGCCCGGTCCGCCTCGGTCACCGGCGTCAGGTCGGGCTTGGTCTCGACGGCCAGATCCGGGCGACGGAACGCTGCCAGAGTGATCCGGTCCGCGACGTCGCAGAGCCCCAGAGCCAGTTGCAGGTCGTCGACATGCTCGGCATCTGGCACGCCGGAACCCTAAGCGAGCGCCACCAGGTCGATCATGTCGTCGCTCCACGCGTCCTCGGTGCCGTCGGGCATGAGCAGCACCCGGCTTGGTGCCAGCTGAGCGACGAATCCGACGTCGTGGCTCACGATCACCATCGCCCCGGGCCACCCGGCGAGAGCGGCGCCGATCGCCTCCCTCGAGGGGGGATCGAGGTTGTTGGTCGGCTCGTCGAGTAGGAGCAGGTTGTGCTTGCCCGCGACCAGCTGAGCGAGGGCGAGCTTGGTCTTCTCGCCGCCCGACAGCGTGCCGGCGTCCTGGAAGGCGATCTCTCCGCTCAGCCCGAACATGCCGAGCAGGTTCCGCTGCTCGACCTCGGGCACGTCCGAAGCCTCGCGCATGTGCGCGATGACCGACACACCAGGCTGTATCCCCTCGTGCTCCTGCGCGTAGTAGCCCAGGCTGACTCCGAAGCCCGTGCGGAACTCGCCCGCCACTGGGCGTGCCTCACCGGCGAGTATCCGCAACAGGCTGGTCTTGCCGGCGCCGTTCAATCCCATGATCAACAAGCGCTCGCCGCGCTCGACGGCAAACGACACACCCTCGAATACGGCAGGCCCCCCGTACGCCTGCGCCAGTCCCTCCGCCTCCAGCACGACCCGACCCGCGCGGGGCGGCGACGGGAAGCGCACCTTGTACTTGCGGTCGCTCTTCAGTGGCGCTCCCACCGCGCCCACTCGCAACCTCTCCACCCGTTTGTCGAGAGACTTCGCCGTACGCGCTCGCTTCGCAGTCTGGTGGCGCATCGACTCCGCAAGGTCCGACAGCCGCTTGATCTCGGCCTGCTGCCTTCCGGCCAGCTTCCGCCGACGCTCCTCGTCGGCCTTTCGCGCCTCGCGGTACTGCGAGTAGGTCCCTTTGTACTCGACGATCTCTCCTTCGTCGAGGTGCAGGACTCGCGTGATCGCCTCGTCCAGCAAGTCGAGGTCGTGGCTGACCACGAGCAGCGCTCCGCGGTAGTCGCGCAGGAAGCCCATCAACCAGTTCTTGGCGTCGCTGTCGAGGTGGTTGGTCGGCTCGTCGAGCATCAACACGTCCGAGCCGGCGAAGAGGATGCGGGCCAGCTCGACGCGGCGTCGTTCGCCGCCGGAGAGCACTCGCAGCGGTAGGTCCACGCGGCCCGGGGTCAGTCCCAGGCCGGCGACCAGCTGGCGCACCTCCGCCTCCGCCGCGTAGCCGTTGAGAGCGGCGAAGTGCTCCTCCGCTCGCGAGTACCGGGCGACAGCACGCTCGGAGGGCGACTCCTCCATCGCAACGCGGAGCTTCTCCATCCGGTCCGCTGCCTCGTCGAGACCGCGACCCGACAGGATGTGACTCAATCCGGTCACCTGCGAAATGTGCCGCAGAGAACGGGGGTCCTGCGACAAGAACCCGAGCCTTCCCTGCACCGTCACCTTCCCGGCCGCCGGTGGGTTGTCGCCCCCGAGGACCTTCAGCAGGCTGGTCTTGCCGGCGCCGTTGCGTCCCACCAGACCGACCTTGTCGCCGGCGCGCACCATGAACGACGCGTCCTCCAGCGTGACGCGCCCCCCTACCTCGATTTTGAGGTTGCGGGCTTCGAGCACCCTTCCATGATCGCGGAGAGAGCGGCGCGGGCGGTACCGGATTTGCGCGTACTGTCCGACGACATGGGCACACGCATCGGTCCCGGCGTCGTCGAAATCGACACGTTGCTCGGCGGTTGGTCGCGCGTCACTGCCGGCTACCTCATAGAGGGGCCCGAGCCGGTCCTCATCGAGACGGGCAGCCAGACCTCGGTGCCGGCGCTGCTCCAGGCGCTCCACGACCACGGCCTGTCGGCCAAGGACCTCGCCGGCATCGCAGTAACCCACATCCACCTCGATCACGCCGGCGGTGTGGGAGACGTCGCCCGTGCGTTCCCGAGCGCGACGGTCTACGTCCACGAGAAGGGCGCGCGCCACCTCGTCGATCCCGAGCGTCTCGTCAAATCAGCGGCGATGGTCTACGGGGACCTGCTCGACTCGCTGTACGGTCGGCTTGACCCGACGCCGGCGGAGCGCGTGCATGTCCTCGAGGACGGCGAGACGATCGAGATCGGGCCCGGCAGGACCCTCACGACCATCGACTCGCCCGGTCATGCCAAGCACCACCTTGCGCTTCACGACAGCGAGAGCGGCATCCTCTTCGCCGGCGACGCGGTGGGGGTGCGACTTCCCGACGCCGGCGTTCTCCGCCCCGCGACGCCGCCGGCGGATTTCGACCTCGACCAGGCCGTCACCTCGTTGCGCAAGTTCCGCGACCGCAAGCCGGCGGGCGTCGCCCTGGCGCACTACGGGTTGCTGCCCGAACCGATGGAGATGCTCGAGGAGGCGGAGGACACGCTGCGCGCCTGGGCCGAGACCGCGGAGCGGGCGTGGCGGGCCGGCGAGGACATCGCCGAAGCCCTGACGCAGGAGTTCAGCCCCGGACTGAAGGACGTCGGCGACGAGCAGCGAGCGAGGCTCGAGACCCTCAACGGGATCCATTCCAACGCCGCTGGCCTGCGCCGCTGGCTGGAGACCACCAAGGGCCATCCCCACCCGCACTGAAGAAGTCCTGCGAACCTTCTAGCCCGCGGGTGCCAACTCCTCGGCGCCGCGCAGGTACTGCGTCTGGTACAGCTCGGCGTACAGCCCACCTTCGGCGATCAAAGATGTGTGCGTGCCGCGAGCGACTATCTCGCCGGCATCGAGCACCAGTATCTGATCGGCTGCCTGGATCGTCGAGAGCCGGTGGGCGATGACGATCGAGGTCCGCCCGGACAGTGCTGCGGCCAGAGCCTGCTGAACCAGGAGCTCGGTCTCGGAGTCCAGGTGAGCGGTCGCCTCGTCGAGGATCACGATCGCGGGATCCTTGAGCAGCACGCGGGCGATCGCCAACCGTTGCTTCTCGCCTCCCGACAACCGGTAGCCGCGCTCGCCGACGACCGTGTCGTACCCCTCGGGCAACGAGGCGATCAGGTCGTGGATGCGGGCTGCCCTGCAAGCGGAGACGATCTGCTCGTCGGTCGCCTCAGGCTTCGCGTAGCGCAGGTTCGACGCGATGGAGTCGTGAAAAAGATGGGCGTCCTGCGTGACAACGCCTATCTCGCGCTGCAGCGACGCCAGGGTGACGTCGCGGACATCCCGGCCGTCGATGAGGAGCGAGCCGTCAACCACGTCGTACAGGCGCGGCACCAGGCCCGACAACGTCGTCTTGCCCGCACCCGACGGGCCCACCAGAGCCGTCATCGTCCCCGGCTCCGCTAGGAAGGACACGTCTCTCAACACCCACGCCCCCGGCTCGGTACCGAGCGGGTCGTTGGCACGGTCGGATGTCGCCTCGAGCGACGCCACCGACACTTCGGCGGCCGCCGGGTACCTGAACCAGATGTTCTGTGCCTCGACACGCCCTTCGATCCGCTGCATCTCGACCGCGCCGGGCCGGTCGGCGACCGCGGGAGGTGTGTCGAGCACCTCGAAGACGCGGTCGAAGCTCACGATCGCGCCGAGCACGTCGACGCGCGTGCTCGCCAGGTCGGTGAGCGGCTGGTAGAGGCGCGTGACGAAGGCGGCGAGCGCGACGACGGTTCCCACCTTGATCGATCCTTCGACGGCGGCTCGCCCGCCGAGCCAGTAGACCGCAGCGGTCCCGACCGCCCCGACCAAGGACAACGCCGCGAACAGGTACCGGCTCATCAACGCCAGCTTCACCCCTGAGTCACGGACTGCCCCCGCCCGCTTGGAGAACTCACGCGACTCGGTGTCGGGGCGGCCGAAGAGCTTTACGAGAAGCGCGCCGGCGACGTTGAACCGCTCGGTCATGGTCGCGCTCATGTCCGCGTTGAGCTGCATCCGCCGGCGGGACAGCCGGCTGATCCGCCCGGCCATGAGCCGGTCCAGGAGAACGAACGGCGGCAGCACGACCAACGCCAGACCGGTGATGCCCGGGCTGAGAACGAACATTGCGGAGAGGGTGGCCACCAAGGTGAAGAGGTCTGACAGCACCGACGCTGCGGTGCCGACGGCGTTCTGGGCGTCGAGAACGTCGTTGGTGAGGCGGGACATGAGCGACCCGGTCTGCGTGCGCGTGAAGAACGCGACCGGCATCCGCTGGACGTGGTCGTAGAGCTGGACGCGCAGGTCGTAGATGATCCCCTCGCCGATCGACGAGCCGAACCACCTGTTGATCAGAGAGAGCACGGTCGTCAACAGGGCGAGCCCGACCATCGTCAGGGCGAGGATGTCGACGAGGTGCATGTTGTGCTTGTAGATGCCCTGGTTGATGAGCTCGGCGACGAGGAGCGGCGGGATCGTGCCGACACCCGCCGCGGCCAGGATGGTCAGCAGGTACACGGCCAGCCTGCGCCGGTAGGGCGCCATGAATCGCCACATGCGCCGCAGGGTGCCCTTGGTGACAGCTGCGGCCTTTAGTTCCTCGGGATCCCGGTGGGCTCCTCGGTAACCCTTCAATTCATCTCCAGTTGATCGGCGTTCACCGTCCGAGCGGGGCAACCACGCGGCGGCCGGTCTTTGTTCCCACCATCATGTTGGACCAACATCGTCTTGGATTGGCGAGGCAAGATTGCGGCGGTGGACCTCCAGCTGCGCCTCGTGACGAGGGCGGAGGCCGAGCGGGTGATCCGCCGGCGTCACGACCCTGGCGATCTTTCGTGGGCTGACGGGTACCCGCTCGACGGCGATTCGCGTGCGTGCGCCTCCTACGTCAGCCACCTGCCGCCCGGCGCCGGACCCCACTCGACGAGCCGATTCGGCTACTACCAGATAGTCGAGGACGGCATCGTGATCGGGGGTATCGGGTTCCACTCTCCACCCCTGGAAGGGGTGGTCGAGGTCGGCTACGGCGTCGTTCCGGGTGCCCGGGGGCGGGGAGTCGCGAAGAAGGCACTGCAGATGATCATCGGCATCGCGGAATCCGCGGGCGTCACCACGGTGGTCGGGCGCACCAGCGACGACAACGTCGCCTCGAAGCGGGTCATGGAATCCGCCGGCATGGTGCAGACCGGCCGTGACCCCGACTTCTTGCGCTTCGAACGCCATCTCGCCGGGGCGCCGTAGCATTCGCCCATGGCACTCAAGGAGGTCGTGGCCGACGCGGGGCTCAAGGCCATGAACATCACTCACCGGATCATCCTCAGGGCGAGTCAGGGACGCCTGCTCACCGCGCCGTTCGGCATGCCCGCCGTCGAGCTGACCGTCACCGGCCGCAAGAGCGGGCTTCCCCGCAAGACGCTCCTGACAGCGCCGATCATCGACCAGGGAAAGGTCGTGCTGGTCGCTTCAAAAGGCGGTGACGATCGCGACCCCGAGTGGTTCCGGAACCTCGTCGCCAACCCCGACGTGGAGGTGAAGGTGATATCGACCGGCGAGGTGCGGCGGCTGCGGGCTCGCGTCGCTGACCCGGAGGAGAAGGCGGCGATGTGGCCGGCGATCGTCGCCTCCTACAAGGGCTACGCCGGCTACCAGCGACGGACCCAACGGGATATCCCAGTCGTAATCTGCGAGCCGGCCGTTTCGTAACCGGTTGGCCTTCCGGTAGCTGTATGGGCCACGATGTCCGCTATGGCATCGTTGGTCCACCCAGGGGCGCTTTGGCGACACACGGCGGCCGGCCTGGCTGTGCTCGGTCTCTTCTGTTCGCTGGCGGCCGGCTGCGGAGGGGCCCAGAAACGCACCGGTGCTTCTCTCGGCTCAGCTGCGGGTTCCGGCTCGCCCGCCGTCGCCGGATCGACCACGTCCTCGACCGCCTCCGGCGGTTCGGGACCGCCCGCCGGTGGGGGACGAGCGGCACCGGCGGTCACGACCACGACGGTCGTCTCCCGGGGGTCGGGCAACGCGAACTCCGCGGCTGCGGCCGGGAGCGGCACATCGTCTCCGAGCGGCAACGGTGCGCCTGCAGCGGCCGCACCGGGGACCTACACGGTCGACCAATCGGGCAGCGTCACGGGCCCCGGCTTCTCGTCCAGCGAGCCGCCGCAGGGGACGCTCGTCGTCGACCCGGTCCAGTCGAACGGCGTGCAGGTGTCACACCGCTACATCGACACCAAGAACCCGCCGGCGAACACCGACACCCAGTACCGGTCCAACGGGCCGTTCATCCTTTCTGCGACCGAGGCCGGCCCGCAAGGCAACACCACCTGCACGTTCAACCCCCCGATCGCTGCGCCGCCGTGGCCGCCGGCGGCCGGGGAGACGTTCAGCTCCCAGGGCAATTGCGGCAGCTTCACCGTGTCCGTGCAGGGCAGAATCTCCGGCACCCAGTCGGTCACGCTGAAAGACGGCGAGACTTTCACCGTCTGGGTCATCGACTCGACGCTCAACATCAGCGGCCAGGTAACCGGTTCGGGAACCCAGGTGGACTGGTACTCGCCGGCGGTGCGCCTGCCCTTGCACGAGCAGGTCGACATAAGCGGCACCTACGAGGCCTTCAACTTCAAGCTGCACTCGGTCAGCGACCTGGTGAGCAGCCACCCGAGCTAGAAGGGCTCCTTCGACACCGCGTCGGAACGCCAGGAGCGAGTGGAAGCGTCCGAGAGAAGATGATCGCGTGCACCGAACCGTGGTAGACGCCTTCACCGACCGGCCGTTCTCGGGGAATCCTGTTGCCGTGGCGGTCATCCCGCATGCCACCCTCGCTGCAGCGCACGTGCTCGGCGGCCGGGCGGTCACCGTGTCGCAGGTGGAATTGGTGGTGTGACGCGCGGGGCGGCCCGGACCCCCGTCGTGTGGGGGAATCCGGGCCGCTCGCCGGCGGAGGGAGTGGGATTTGAACCCACGGTGCCCAATGGACACAACGGTTTTCGAGACCGTCCGATTCGGCCGCTCTCGCATCCCTCCAGGCTGGCCGGAGCGCAATTCAGTCTAAGTGAACGGCCGCTGGACCCGCTGACGAGTCGGTCCGGAAGCCTTCTGCGAGGACGCTCAGCCGAGTCGCTCCGTCCTAGTACCCCGAAGGTTTGCCCAATCATGCGCCTCCTGTCGGTCTCCGTTGACTTTGGCGTAAATCGCCGTCGATACGGTCCCCCCGCAACCAAGGAAATCCCGACGGGAGGTACCCATGAAGCAACGGAGAACGACGATGCTGGGACGACGGAGGCGCACAGCCTTGGCCGGTTTGGCGGCCGGATGTCTGGTCCCGGGTGTGCTCATGTTGAGCGGGAGCTTGTCGGCGGCCGCCGACCCCGGACGTGAGGCGGGTAACCAGGCGGCCGCTTCGGCGCCGACCGCGACCCCGATCAAGCACCTCGTAGTGATCTTCCAAGAGAACGTCTCGTTCGACCACTACTTCGCGACCTACCCCAACGCAGCGAACCCCGCGGGTGAGCCGTCGTTCACTCCGGCGTCGTCGACACCATCGGTCAACGGCCTGACGAGCGGGCTCCTGACCGACAACCCCAACGTCTCCAATCCGGCGCGCCTGGATCGCAGCCAGGCCATGACCTGTGACCAGGACCACGGCTACACCGCGGAGCAGACGGCGTTCGACCACGGGCTCATGGACCAGTTCGTCCAGAGCACCGGAGCCAAGGGCGGAGGGTGCGATCCGAATCAGGTGATGGATTACTACGACGGCAACACCGTCACCGCCCTGTGGAACTACGCGCAGCGCTTCTCCATGAGCGACAACTCGTACGGCACGACCTTCGGGCCTTCCTCGCCCGGAGCCGTCAACGTGACCTCCGGCAACACCTTCGGAGCGATCTGTGGACCCGCCTCCGCCGTGTACAACCCGACCTTCACTCCGTGTGCCGGAGGATCCTCCTCAAGCATCCCGAGTCCGACTCCGGGTTCACCGCAGCCGCAGGGTGCCGGGACGATGTACAGCGACGCGGACCCCTACTTCGACGTGTGCTCCTACAGCGAGGACCACAAAACGGCCGCGGCGACGATCGCCATGGGCGGTGAGAACATCGGCGACCTGCTGAACTCGCAAGGCATCACCTGGGGTTGGTTCCAGGGCGGTTTTGCCAGTCCTGGCTACATCTCGGGCCAGCCCTCCACCGACAACCTCTCGCAGGTCTGTACCGGCCAGACGACCAGGGTCGCCGACGGGGGCTCGACGACCGACTACATCCCCCACCACGAGCCGTTCCCAGTACTACCAGTCGACCGCGAACCCCTTCCACGCACCGCCCTCGTCGAAAGCGGCGATCGGGCACACCGACCAGGCCAACCATCAGTACGACCTCCGCGACTTCTGGGCAGCCGCCGACAGCGGCAACCTGCCCGCGGTTTCCTACCTGAAGGCTCCCGCCGCGCAGGACGGCCACGCAGGCTACTCCGACCCGCTGGATGAGCAGCAGTTTCTGGTCGACACCATCAACCGCCTCGAGCGGCTGCCCAGCTGGAGCAGCACTGCGGTCGTCGTCAACTGGGATGACAGCGACGGTTGGTACGACCACCAGGAAGGGCCGATCCTCGACCAGTCCCAGACGTCACTGGACACGCTGACCGGTGCCGCATCTTGCGGGAGCAACTCCGCCGGGGTCTACGACGGGCAGCAGGCACGCTGTGGCGTGGGGCCCCGGATCCCGCTCCTCGTGATCTCGCCGTTCAGCCGGTTCAACTTCGTCGACGGTTCGTTCAGCACGCAGACATCGGTGGTGCGCTTCATCGAGGACAACTGGCTCGGTGGTCAGCGCATCCCCGGCGGGTCGGCCGACGCCTGGGCGGGCTCGCTCGACAGCATGTTCGACTTCGCCCACCCCAGCGCTCACCCGCTCTTCCTGGACCCGGTCACCGGGGAACCCGCCCAGGGCTCGACTACCCAGTAGGACGCCCCCCAGCGTCGATCTTGCAGCCCCGCCCCCTGGTCAGGGCCGCCCGTGAGGGCGGCCCTGACCGCGTCCGCATCGGCCTCAAGCAAACGGCGAAACCAAAGATTTAACCCGCCGTTTCCGATCCGGCCACCCGTCTCGTCACCGTGCGTTCAACGGGGTGCGCAAACCTGCAGCCGACCAACAAGATTCGAGAGGTGTGAAAAGAATCGTGAAGCGACTCGTCCCCCTGGCACTTGTTGCCGCCCTTGGCGTTGCCGCATGCTCCTCGTCGTCGAAGTCGAACACCTCGTCAACGACGGCCGCTACGACCCCCCCGGCGACCAGCACAACGCCCGTCACGGGCAACCCGACCAGCGCTGTGACCCTCAACGAGAGCGGGTCGACGCTCCTCTACCCCTTCCTGCAGGAGCTGGTAGACCCGCTGCACAGCGCGTTCGCCAACATCACCTTAAACCCCGGCCCCGGCGGTTCGGGCAAGGGGATCAGCGACGCCATCGCCGGTACCACCCAGATCGGCGGTTCGGACGCCTACCTGAGCCCCTCCCAGCTGTCCAGCAATCCGGGGCTGATGAACATCCCCATCGTCATCTCCGCCCAGGCGGTCAACTACAACCTGCCCGGTATCTCCAACCTCAAGTTGAGCGGCGACATCATCGCCAAGATGTACGAGGGCAAGATCAGCAAGTGGAACGACCCGGCGATTGCCGCCCTCAACTCCGGCGTGAGCCTCCCGGCCACGACCGTGGTCCCGGTGCGGCGCATCGATTCTTCCGGTGACACCTTCATCTTCACCAGCTTCCTAAGCGCCACCAACACCGAATGGCAGAACGGCCCCGCCTTCGGCACGACGGTCACCTGGCCGGCGGCGCCGGGCGAGCTGACGGCCAACGGCAACCCCGGCATGGTCCAGACCTGCCACGCCACCGCGGGATGTATCGCCTACATCGGGGTCAGCGCTGAGGCACAGGCACAGTCGGCCGGTCTGGGAGAGGTCATGCTGCAGAACAAGGACGGCAACTTCGTCCAGCCGGCGCAGGCGAACATCGAGGCTGCCGTGAGTGCCGGCTCGGGCAACGTGCCGGACAACCTGGCCGCTCCCCTGATCTTCGAGCCGGGCGCTCAGTCGT
This sequence comes from Acidimicrobiales bacterium, assembly GCA_035533095.1. Classification (NCBI taxonomy): domain Bacteria; kingdom Bacillati; phylum Actinomycetota; class Acidimicrobiia; order Acidimicrobiales; species Acidimicrobiales bacterium. The sequence continues at coordinate 17,027 of DATLUM010000035.1, forward strand.
ACCCGATCGTAAACTTCGAGTACATCATCGTGAAGAGCCAGCAGTCGAGCTCGGACCTGGCGATGGCGATCCGGACCTTCCTGGCCTGGGCCATGGATCCCAACGGTGGGAGCACCACCTCCTACCTGGCCGAGGAGGACTTCGTCGCCCTTCCTTCGAGCGTGGTCCCGAAGGTTCAGGCGGCCATAGCCAAGATCACCGGTTAGTGGACCGCTAACGTCCTGTGGTTGCCACGTAGACGCAAGGTGAGCATCTCCACCCCCGAACGCGAGCGCGCCCCGCTGACAAGCTTCCATCGCTTGCCGGCACGGGCGCGCCGGCGTCTGGAGCTCGACCGCACGGATCGGGTCATCCGGGCGATTCTTGCCGCAGCGGCGCTCATACCGGCCCTGGTCCTTGCTTTCCTGGCTTACAAGCTGCTGACCTATTCGTGGCCGGCGATCAGGTTCAACGGGTGGGGCTTCTTCACAGGGCGCACGTTTACCCTCGGCAACCTCTACGGCGGCACTGACGAGGTACGCAACGGCTACCACGCGGCACACGGTGCCAAGTTCGAGATCCTGCCGCTGCTGTTCGGCACCATGGTCTCGTCCCTGATCGCCCTGGTGCTCGCGGTGCCGGTGTCGGTGGCCGGCGCGGTCCTCCTGGTCGAGAAGCTGCCGGCCCGTCTGCAGTCACCGTTCGGGGTGTTCCTCGAGCTTCTCGCCGGCATCCCCAGCGTGATCTTCGGGTTGTGGGGTGTCTACACCTTCGGGCCACTGATGAGCCGGACGGTCTATCGCTGGCTGGCCGATCTCCACATCCCCTGGATGACCGGCCCCACGGGTGCTGGCCAGGGACTGCTCACCGCCTCTCTGGTCCTGGCCGTCATGATCGTGCCGATCATCGCCTCGATCACCCGTGAACTGGTCCGCTCGGTGCCTTCGTCCGCCAAGGAAGGCGCCATCGCGTTGGGGCTGACGCCGTCGGAGACGGTCCGCGCCGTGACGCTGCCCTTCATCCGCACCGGCGTCATCGCCGCCGCGATCCTGGGCTGGGGCAGGGCGCTGGGAGAGACCATCGCGGTGCTTCTCATCAGCGGCGACGCCCTCAACATTTACCCGCACAGCATCTTCGCCCCCTTCTCCACTATGGCCGCGACGATCGCGGCGATGCTCGACGGGGCCCTCACCGACCCCACCCACATGGGACTTCGTTCCCTGGGCGAGCTCGGATTGGTTCTCCTGGTTCTCACCTTGGTTACCAACTTCGGCGGGCGCCTCCTGACACGACGCTTCAGCGACACCGGGCTGCCAATCGGCAGGGGCGTCTGATGCGGCGCCGGACCCTCCTCGACCGCCTCTTCTGGGGTGGCGCCTGGCTGGCCTTCGTCTTCATTGCCGCGCCGGCCATCGCCGTGGTCATGGGCGTGTTCCACCAGGCCTGGCCCGCCTTCGGTTGGTCCCTTTTCGTCAACCGCACCAACACGATCGGGGTGGAGAACGGGATACTGGGGACGCTCATGCTCCTCGTAGGTGTGCTGGTCATCGCAGGCACCATCGGGGTCGCGGCGGGGATCTACCTCGCGGAATACGCCGGTGGGCGGACAGAACAGGCGCTGCGGTTCTTCTCGGAGGTGCTGTCGGGAAGCCCGTCGATCGTGATCGGGTACATCGGCTACATCACACTGGTGATCGGCTTCCACTGGGGCTACTCCTACATGGCCGCCGTCATCGCCCTGTCGGTGCTGATCCTGCCCTACATCGTGCGCACCACCGAGGTGTCTCTGCGGCAGGTTCCGACCACGCTGCGGGAGGCGTCCAGTGGGCTGGGCATAGCCCGCTGGAAGACCGTGTCACGGGTCATCCTCCCGCCGGCCGTACCCGGCATCCTGAGCGGCCTGGTGGTCGCCCTGGCGATCTCCACTGGTGAGACCGCTCCTCTGCTGTTCACAGCCGGCTACACGGACAACAACCCGAGCCTGTCGCTCTTCCACCACCAGCTCGGCTATCTCACCGGAGTGACATACACCGACATCTCGATCCCGGGCAGCCGGGCGCACGCCATCGCGGCGGCTGCCGGGGCGGTGACCTTGATCATGCTGGTGATCCTGATCGCGCTGAGCAAGGTCATCTCGGCACGCTCCAGGAGGAGCATGGAGCGTGCGTCGCTGTAGCCCGGCGAAGCGGGGTTAGGAAAAAGACCTAGCCGAAGCGGCCGGCGACGTAATCCGCGGTCCGCTCGTCCTGCGGGCTGGCGAAGATGTCCTCGGTGCGACCAAGTTCCACCAGCACGCCGGTGCGATCACCGTCGATGACCTCGGACGTGAAGAACGCGGTGTTGTCGGCGACCCGCAGAGCCTGCGCGAGGTTGTGGGTGACGATGACGATCGTGTACTGGTCGGCGAGCTCCCGCATGAGTTCCTCGATCGCCCTGGTGGCGATCGGGTCGAGCGCCGACGCCGGCTCGTCCATGAGGATCACGTCGGGCTTGACCGCAATAGCTCTGGCGATGCACAAGCGCTGCTGCTGCCCTCCCGACAGAGTGAACGCGCTCTTCTTGAGCTTGTCCTTGACCTCGTCCCACAGCGCTGCCCGGCGCAACGACAGCTCCACCAGGTCATCCAGTTCGCCCCTGCGCACCCCGTTCAGCCTCGGCGCGAACGCCACGTTCTCGTAGATCGACTTGGGGAACGGGTTGGGGCGCTGGAAGACCATCCCGATCTTGCGGCGAATCTCCATCGGCCGTAAGCGGGCCCCGTAGAGATCCTCGCCGCGGTAGCTGACGTGCCCCTCGAGCCGGGTGTTGGGGACCATGTCATTCATCCGGTTCAGGCAGCGCAGGAACGTCGTCTTGCCACACCCTGACGGGCCTATGAGAGCGGTTACCTCCCGCTCCTGGATCTCCATCGACACCGAGCGCAACGCGCGGAACGAGCCGTAGAAGCACGACACGTCCTCCACCTGGAAGACCGGTTCACCGTGAACGTCGGGCCCCTGAATGTCGATCTCTCTGATTTGCTCGGGCCGCAATTGGTCGGCAACCGCCTTCTCCGGGAACACGGTTCCTCATTCAAGCGGGTGGTCTCGGAGCACCGAGGGAGAAACCCCCAAGATTAAGAAGCTGTTCACCTGTTGTTCACCTTGTTGCGGCCTACCGGTTACCCGGGACGGCCAGGTCGGGGCCCTTGGGGAAGGAGGCGGGGACCGGACGGGCCGAGCGAGTCCAAGACTTGTTTCGCAGGTAACCGAAGGGCTACCCGGCCGTCAGCTTCCGCTTACCCGCTCACCATACAATCCGGTGCTATCCACTGCCTTTACAATCGGCGCCGTGAACAAGCGCTTTGGAAAGTCTAGGTACCTGTTCCGGTTGACGATTGCCGGGAGCGCCGCCATCTTCCTTGCTGCCTGCAGCTCGAGCAGCAAGCCGACCTCCACGAACGGCACGAGCTCGAGCACGACGCCGACCGGCTCAGCCGTTGCCTGCGCGTCCGGGTCGATCTCCGGCGCCGGCTCCACCTTCGTGCAGAACATCGCGCAGGAGTGGATCAAGAACTTCGGGGCCAAGTGCAGCGGTGCCAACATCAACTACCAGGGCATCGGCTCGGGCGCCGGAGTCCAACAGCTGACCGCCGGCACGGTTGACTTCGGGGCGACCGACGTCCCCCTGACCGATGCTCAAACGGCGGCGCTCGAGTCGAAGGGCTCCGTCGTGCAGATTCCCTGGGCTGCAGGCGCTATAGCGCTCGAGTACAACCTCCCCGGCGTTACCAACCTGCAGCTCTCGCCCGCGACGATCGCGGGCATCTTCGCAGGCAAGATCAAGACCTGGGACGCCCCGGGCATCCGGGCCGACAACCCCGGAGTGAAGCTCCCGTCGACGACGATCTCTACGGTCCACCGCTCGGACAGCTCGGGCACGACCGGCGCGTTCACCGCGTACCTCGCCGCGGCTGCACCCCAGGCCTGGACCCTCGGCTCGGGCAAGACGATCAACTGGCCCTCGGGCTCGGGAGCCAAGGGCTCCGACGGGGTCACCGCGACCGTGAAGCAGAGTGACGGCGCGATCGGATACGCGGAGGTGTCGTTCGCCGAGGGCGCCCAACTGCCGATGGCCAAGATCAAGAACGGCGCCGGCAGCTATGTGTCGCCATCCGACGGCAGCGCCGTGTCGGCGGCCATCAGCGCGGCCGGAAGCCCGTCGGCGCAGGGCGTGGTCACGCCGGCGTACGCATCGACGATGCCGGGCGTGTACCCGATATCGACGGTCACCTACGTGGTCGTGTTCAAGTCCCAGTCCAACCAGTCAAAGGCCCAGTTGCTCCGGAACTTCCTCCTCTACGCGGTCGGGCCGGGGCAGTCGAGCGCGAGCTCGCTCTACTACGCTCCATTGCCGGTGGGCCTGGTCACTTTCGACAAAGCCGCCGTCCAGTCGATCGCTTAGGTCTGTGACTGAGCTCGAGACGGATGCGTCGGGACCCACTCTTTCCCCTCGGGGTGGGCCGACGGGTGATCGGTTCTTCGATCGTCTTTCGATGGGCGCTTCTGCCCTCGTATTGGTCCTCATCCTCGCCATCGCCGCCTTCCTCATCTGGAAAGCGGCGCCGGCTTTCCGGTCAGCGGGGCCGCGCTTCCTGACTGAGAAACAGTGGTTCCCCGACAACACGCCGCCGAAGTTCGGGATCGCGTCCCTTGCCTTCGGCACCGTGTTGAGCAGCGTCCTCGCTCTCGTCATGGCCCTGCCGGTGGCAATCGGGACGGCGCTGTGGCTGGTTGAGGCTGCCGCCCAGTCCGTGGCACGTCCCGTCGGCTACCTGATCGAACTGCTCGCAGCCGTCCCGAGCGTCGTTTACGGCCTGTGGGCCGTCTTCGTGCTTGTGCCGGCCCTGGTCCCTGTCGAAAAGTGGCTGGCCGGCAACCTCGCGTTCATCCCCCTGTTCGACGACCCCCAGCACACCTTCGGTCGTAACGTCGCATCGGCGAGCGTGGTTCTCGCCATCATGATCCTGCCGATCGTCGTGTCGCTGTCGCGTGAGATACTGAGGCAGGTGCCCGGGGCGTATCGAGAGGCGGCGATGGCTCTCGGAGCCACCCGCTGGGAAGTGATCCGAACGGCCGTTCTGCCTTCGGCCCGCCCCGGCCTCACCGGTGCCGCCATGCTCGGTCTCGGCAGGGCGCTGGGCGAGACCATCGCGGTGGCGTTGGTCCTCTCCTCTTCGTTCGACATCACCTGGAACATCCTGTCTCCTGGCGGGAACACCATCGCCGCCAACATCGCCACCAAATTCGGAGAGGCCGGACCGGCGGGCCAGGCAGCCCTGGTGGCCTCGGGGCTGGTGCTGTTCGCCATCACGCTCGCTGTGAACATGGCCGCCCGGGCATTCGTTTACCGCGGGGGCGTAGCCGAGGCGAGACCTTGACCGTCGCCGTCGTGAGCAGGCGCCGGCGCGCCAAGAACAGGGCGATGATGAGCATCCTGATCCTCTGCGTGGCGATCGCACTTGTTCCCCTCGTCGCCGTGACCGTCTACACGTTCCAGCGTGGGCTGCGAGGCCTGTCTGGCCACTTCTTCACCCAATCGATGAAGGGTGTGGGGCCCCTGGACCCCACCGGAGGAGCGCTCCATGCCATCATCGGAACCGTCGAGCAGGTCGGCATGGCATCACTCATCTCGGTGCCCATCGGGCTGCTCGTCGCCATCGATCTCGTCGAATACCAGCGTGGGTGGTTCAGCCGGTCGGTCAGGTTCGTCGTCGACGTGATGACCGGCCTACCGTCGATCGTGGCGGGTTTGTTCATATTCGCCTTCTGGGTGCTCGGCCTACATCAGGGCTTCTCGGGACTGGCAGCTGCGATGGCGCTCGCAGTCCTGATGCTTCCGGTCGTCATCCGGTCCAGCGAGGAGATGCTCAAGCTGGTGCCGAGCGCGCTGCGGGAGGCGGCGCTCGCACTCGGGGTGCCGAAATGGAGGACTGTCATCCGGGTCGTGCTCCCCACCGCCAGAGATGGCATCGTTACCGGCGTGATGCTGGCCGTTGCCCGGGTCACCGGCGAGACCGCTCCGCTGCTGCTCACCGCCTTCGGCACGCAGGTCGTCCACTCGAACCCGTTCAGCGGGGCCCAGTCAGCCCTGCCATTGTTCGTATACCAACAGGCCGGTTCGGCGTTCGTCGTGAACGTAAACCGGGCGTGGGCAGGTGCCCTCACCCTCATCCTTATAGTGGTGGTCCTCAACGTCCTTGCGAGATCGTTCACCGCGCGAACCCGTATACGTGATCTAATTCGGAGAAGCTGAGTGGGAAAGCGCATTGAAGCAGCGGGGCTGAGCGCCTGGTTCGGGGACCACCTTGCTATCGAAGGCATCACCCTCTCGGTCGAACCCAACGTGGTCACCGCTCTCATAGGTCCGTCCGGATGCGGCAAGTCCACCTTCATCCGTTGCCTGAACCGGATGCACGAAGCCGTGCCGGGCGCCCGGGTGGAGGGCAAGGTGCTCCTCGACGGTGAGGACGTCTACGGCAGAGAGGTCGATGTGCCCGGCCTGCGGCGCACCGTGGGCATGGTTTTCCAGCGCCCCAACCCCTTCCCGTCGATGTCCATCAAGGACAACGTCGCCGCCGGGTTCCGGCTCGCCGGCGCGCGGCGGGGTCACAGGATCGACGAAATCGTGGAGAAGAGCCTGCGGGGCGCAGGGTTGTGGGACGAGGTGAAGGATCGCCTCGACCGTCCGGGAGGCAGCCTGTCGGGCGGTCAGCAGCAGCGGCTCTGCATTGCGCGTGCGATAGCCGTCGAGCCCGAGGTTCTCCTCATGGATGAGCCGTGTGCCTCTCTGGATCCCATCTCCACCCTCGTGATCGAAGACCTCATGGTCGAACTGAAGTCGCGATTCACCATCCTCATCGTCACCCACAACATGCAGCAGGCAGCCAGGGTCAGCGAAACCACCGCCTTTTTCAACATCGACGGCGTTGGCCGGCCTGGGCGCCTGGTGGAGGTAGGCCCGACGGAGAAGATCTTCACCAAACCGGACGACGAACGCACTGAGGCCTACGTAACGGGGCGGTTCGGTTGAGAACCTCTAGGCTCCGCTCCCAGTTCGACGAGATGAAGCGGGACTACTTCGAGTTGGAGGCCGAGCTCGAAACGGCGGACAGCACTTCTCGCCGGTTGAGCGAGGTGGTGGGCATCCTCCCCATCGGAGTGCTGGTCGTCGCAGAGGATGGCTCGACGGTCACCGAGAACGCCCGCCTGGTATCGCCGACCCCCGATCCAGGTATCAACCTGCTCGTCCAGGAAGCAGCCGTCGAGGCCGCCAAGGAGTGCACCCGCCTCGGCGATCCCGTCACCCGTGAGGTTCACCTTCATGGGCCTCCGGCCCACGTGTTCGAGATCACAGCTCGCCGGCTGGGCAGCGGTGAGGTGGCCTGCCTGGTCGAAGACGTCTCCGAGAGGCAGAGGCTCGCCGACGTACGGAGGGATTTCATCGTCAACGCCAGCCACGAACTTCGAACCCCGATAGGGGCCATAGCCCTCCTGGCTGAGACGCTCGAGCACGAACACGACGCCGTCACGATCAATCGCCTGGCTTCGCATATCACCCGGGAAGCCGACCGGGCACGCTCGCTGCTGGAGGACGTCCTCGGTTTGGCCAGGTTGGAGGGAGGCGACATCGGTGATCGAGGTCCAGTCGATCTGGCCTGGGTCGCCAAGGAGGCGATAGGCCGTCTGGCAACACTCGCGCAGCAGTCGAGCGTCGAACTCGAGCTCGAGGTGCACGAGCCGGTGTCCGTGGTGGGCAATTCCGATCAGCTCGTGAGCGCCATCGCCAATCTGGTCGACAACGCGGTCAAGTACTCGGCGCCGGGTGGCGTCGTCACCGTCGCCATCGGACGGGAGGGTTGCTGGGCCACGGCCGAGGTGAGCGACAACGGTCGAGGTATACCCTCCCGGGACCTGGATCGAATATTCGAACGCTTCTACCGGGCCGATCGTGGCCGTGACCGGCGCACGGGAGGCACCGGCCTGGGGTTGGCCATCGTCAGGCATGTGGTGGAGAACCACGGGGGCGAGGTCAAGGTGGAATCCCAGGAGGGGATAGGTTCCACGTTCCGCCTTACGCTGCCCTACCCCCAGTGAGCCAGGAACGCCCGGTCGTACTCATCGTCGAAGACGAGGAGTCCTTCGTAGAGGCCTTGAGGGTCGGTCTGCAGCGTGAGGGATTCACTCCGAAGGTGGCGCGCGACGGTGCTATGGCTCTGGCCATGTTCGAGGCCTCCGAACCCGACATCGTGCTGCTCGACGTGATGCTGCCAGGCATGTCCGGCATGGACGTGTGCCGTCACATCCGCCGTATCTCGAACACTCCGGTGATCATGGTGACCGCCCGGGACTCGGAGCTGGACACCGTCGTCGGGCTCGAGCTCGGAGCGGACGACTACGTGACGAAGCCGTACCGGCTACGGGAGCTCGTCGCCCGGATGCGGGCGGTGATGCGTCGACGCCCCGCTGGGGGGCGTCAGGATCTGGATCAGGAGGTGATCGAGATCGGCGATGTCCGCCTCGACGAGGGCCGCCGGGAGGTCACCGTCGCCGGCCAGGTCGTCGGTCTGACGAGGAAGGAGTTCGAGCTCTTAGAGCAGCTAATGTCGAGCGCAGGCCGTGTGATCACCCGCGAGCGTCTCATCGACGAGGTGTGGGGATCGGACTACGTGGGTGACACCAAGACCCTCGATGTCCACATCCGCCGCCTGAGGACAAAGGTGGACACCGACCCGGCGAGGCCCAGCCACATCACGGCCGTGCGAGGCGTTGGGTATCGCTACGAGTTGCCTGACAGACGGGAGAACCGTGACTGAGACTCGAAAACTGTTTCATGACGAGCTCGCCGAACTGGCGGAGGACGTGGCGCGCCTGGCCGCCCTTGCGGGCGAGGCGATCCAGTCCGGAACGGCAGCGTTCCTTGC
>DATLUM010000036.1 GCA_035533095.1 Acidimicrobiales bacterium
CGACAAATGCGGTTTGGCACTTGATAGCTCCGGCCAATTCGGCTGAAACACGTGCCACTGTTCAGGCGCGGGACGGATGAGCTCCTCAAGCTCGTGTGCCACCTCCTGAGTGAGGGCAGCCACGTCATCTCGCAACCGGCCCTTTCGAGAAACGTCGATCGCGGGCCGAACATGCAGCCGATACCGACCCTGGGGCCTCTGGTACACCGCGCAAGGTAATAGTGCCGCACCGCTGCGGAGGGCGAGCAGAGCGGGACCACGCGGGAGTCGAGTCCGTTCCCCGAAGAACTCGACGTCGACGCCATCGCCGAGGATGTCCCGATCGGCAAGAAGGACGATCACTCCCCCGCGGTGGAGTTCTCGGAGCGATTGCGCTGCGGCATCCCTGCCAAGGGGCAACGCGGTGAGCCCGAGGGCGGCTCGGCGAGCCACGAACCAATCGAAGAGTTCAGGGGGTTCGACGACCTCAGCGACGCCCGTCACGGGTATGCCCTGATCGACGAGGTAGAGACCACCGACCTCCCACGAGCCGACATGGGGAAGCGTCAAGATCACCCCGTTTCCTCTGGCGATTGCCTCGTCGAGGTGGGAGCGGCCGACGATGTCCGTGTCGGCAACGAATGACGCTCGATTTGCGGCCACGAGGAGGGCGCTCTCGGCCCAATAACGGCCATAGGACGAAAACGCACGCCGCACGACGCGTTTGAGTTCTCGTTCTGCCATCGCTTGACCGACGACGTGTCGGAGATTCTCTGTCACAACTGCGTGGCGTCGCGGCGACGTCATTGCGAGTGCCCATCCCACCCGATCACCAATATGGATCACAACGGCGCGAGGAAACATCTGGAGCAGAGCCGTTGAGATGCGGTACACGTAGTAGACGAACTGCTTGCGCACGTCAGCCATCTGGAGAATCCAGACCTCTGGGCGTAGTGCCATCATCGGTGAGTAGTCACCGGTCGCTCTTGACGGAGTAGACGAGGGTGAGCTCGGTTCCTGGATAGGTCGTCTTGGTGGCGGTGAGCTCTTCGCAGAGCCCGGCGATCGCCCGGGTGCGCCTCGGTGCCGAGAGCCGGTCGAGTCGCACGTGGAGCTCGGTGCCGACGATCTCGAGGTCGGCCGGCGTGCGGAAGGCTTCGCGCAGCAGCATGCGCCCCTCATCGTCCGCCGGTGCGAAGTGGGGGCCGAGCAGACGTGCCAAGGCCGACTCGGCGTTGTAGGTGGCCATGCGGATCGCGTCGTGGATGCGCTTGCGTTCAGGGGACAGCCGGACCGAGCCCGGGCGGGCCTCGGCCAAGGGAACACGGGCCGGGATGGCTCTGGCCACGGCCACCAGGCGTTCGACCTCACGCGCTGCGTCGGCAAAGGCCGCCGTGATCTCCTTGTCGGTCCGCTGGCCCCGGACGGCCGCCTGGCCCTCGGTCTGCTCGGCCGCTTTGAGCTGGCGGCGGGCTTCGGCCACGGTGCGATCGGCTGCACGACGGGCCGGGTTGGGGACGGTCCGGGTCAGGTCGTCGTCTTGGGTGGCGTAGGTGTCGAGGGCGTCCAGGGCGTAATGGGCCCGCATGTAGCGGAAGAAGTTCTCCTGGGACCACCGGCTGAACATGAGACAGGCGATCAGGGCCGGGTCCTGGTCATCTCTGGTCGTGAGGACCTGGGTCTGGTGGCCGGTCACCGGGTCGAGGCGGGTGATCTGGCGACAGGCGAACCGCCGGCGCCCTCCGTCGTAGCTGATCGAGACCCTTCGGTCGGCGAGCAAGTAGTCGTGGGTGCGTCCTTGTCGGTCGGTGTAGGTGTAGGACGAGAAGGCGCTGGCCGGCTCGCTCGCTGCGGGCTTCTTGCGGTAGGTGAGGACGTCGAAGCCGGCCAGGGCGAGCTCCTTGAAGAGCTTGGGGCTCCACCCGCCGCGGTCGAAGCAGATCGTCGGCCGGGCGCTTTCGCCGACGAGGGCACGGACCTTGGTCGCCACGGTACGTAGCTCGCCCACGAGGCTCGCCCCCGGGACAGCGCTCCACACCAAGACGCCGTCGCCGTGAGCGTCGCAGACCCAGGTGTCCAGCTCAGCGGGCATGGCCAGGCGGATACGGGCCACGTGGGCCTTTGGCACCTCGCGTCCACCGTGATAGGCGCGTACGTGGCCGTCGACGTAGAAGATCCCGCTCGCCTCCGGTTGGGCCTCGTGGTGATGGCGGGCCAGGCCGTCGAGCAGCTGGTCCGCCCGCGCCATGCCCGCCAGCTCCTCCATGCGCCGGCGGAGGGTGGAGACCTCGGGACCCCGGTCGAGCCCGACCAGGCGCCCGAGGTCCACCGGGTTGATCCGGGTGAGGCCCTCGGCGCGCGGCTCGCCCACGAGGCAGGCGAAGACCAACGAGCAGATGAGCGAACGAAGCGAGTAGAACGCCGCCCGGCGAGCGCCGTAGACGCGTTGGGCGATCCCCAAGAGCCCGGTGGCTGCCAACGCGGGCAGGATGAGCAGCGCACCGGCCACCGGCAACGACGCGCCTTGGCAGATCACCGGCGGGGCGTCGTTGATGAGACCGAAGCGAGCCGCCGCCCGCTCGCCCGAGCGTTCCAGCGGGCGGGCAAGGGGGACGAGGCCGCCCCCGTCCGCTCCGACCGCCTCGCCCACTTCGCGGCGCTCGGCCCGAGCGCCCCCTTCCGGCTCAACGGCGCCCACCGTCACCCGGCGCACACTCGCCGTCGACACCCCGGCGCGCTCGGCCACTGCGGCGAGCGAGAGGCCCGAGGCCCGCAGCACGCGGATCTCGTCCCGCTTGGCGTCGCTCAGCTTGGACGGGCCCCTCGGCCCCGGCCGCTCGCCGACGAGCGCCTCCACGCCACTCGCCGCGTAGGCCCCACGCCAGCGGACGAGCGAGTTCTCATGGACCCCGAACGCCTCGGCCACCTCACGCTGCCTCGCTGCCTTGGAGTTGACGAGCTGCACCGCGGCCAGGCGGCGGGCGGTCCGATCACCCCCGGACCAGCACCATGCGGCCATCCCCCACAAGAACACCGAGCCGTTGCCGTCCTTGTCCTCCATGAAGGCCACGCCGTCGGCCACCCGCGACGAACCCGACGGGACGAGAGGCAGCGGTTGCACCACCCCCATCTTGCTCGCCGCCACCACCGCCATCCGGACCTCCCTGGATCGGTTCCTCCTCACCAGAGATTATGTCCGCTCCGAGCGGTCACGTGGTGGATAGCCCCTAGTCGGAGGCGGTCTGGGCGGTCCTATGCCCAGAGGTCTGGGAATCAGGCGTGCGCCGTGTCCGTGTCGGATCAAAATCTTTCGCCTCGACGGCGAAGAGGGGCTCAGCGATCATCAGACAGCTCGGTCGGCCATCGTCCAGATGAAGGTGCGCACGAACAGAGGTTAAGCGAACCCGTGTAATTGTGCTCGTGCAGAGAGATGCCGAAGCGAGAGGAGACCTCATCGCCGCCCGAAGTCAAAGGGGTCTGCGAAGAACTCCTCGGGCTGGGTGTCGGGCACCGCCGCCGGGCATGGTGGCAACGAGGAGCTGGCGTTGAGCGACCGCGGAGCGGCGCGATCGCACCGCTCAGGCGTGGCGGAGCCCCCCTCCGCGCCGGTGGCGCAGCTTCGTCTGGTACATCACCCGATCGGCTCGCCGCACCAGGTCCG
>DATLUM010000037.1 GCA_035533095.1 Acidimicrobiales bacterium
GCGCCCCCTTAGCTCAGTCGGCAGAGCACAGCCATGGTAAGGCTGGTGTCGTCGGTTCGATTCCGACAGGGGGCTCGGCGGCGTAGCTCAGTTGGTCAGAGCACTCGGCTCATAATCGAGTTGTCGTCGGTTCAAGTCCGACCGCCGCTACCACACGAAACCGCAGGTCAACGCAGGGAGAGGGCCCCATCCGTGGCTAAGAACGAGAAGCGTGTAAAGGTGACGCTCGCATGCGACGTGTGCAAGCGACGCAACTACATCACGATGAAGAACAAGCAGAACGACCGCGAGCGCATCGAGATGAAGAAGTACTGCCGCTGGGATCGCCAGCACACGCTCCACAAGGAGACGAGGTAATCCAGCCCGAGCACTCCACATCCGTTGAGAGAGGCGCTCGTCGGCGCGCGGGCAAGCAGCGCGCGAGGGTCGTCCCGCTGCGGGGCGACGACCTCGGGCCGCTCGTGGAGTCGGCGCGCGGCGGCGACCGCGCCGCGGTGGACGAGCTCGTACGGATCACCTATGCCGACACCTACACCCTCGCGTACCGGCTCACCGGCCACGAGGACGACGCCCGGGACGTCGTGCAGGAGGCGTACCTCCGGGCGTACCGGGGCCTGCGTCGCTTCCGGGGGGACTCGCAGTTCACGACCTGGCTGTACAGGATCACCGCCAACTGCTCCGCCAACCTGCTCGCCAAACGGGCCCGAACGCGCACCGAGGCGCTACCCGATGACGCCCCCATCATCGACGGCTGCCCCGACCGCGACCCCGAGGAGCGCTTCGCCGGCGAAACCGAGCGGGCCCGCGTAGCCGGGGCCCTCGCCCTGCTCCCGTGGAAGCTGCGCCAGGTGATCGTCCTGCGCGACATCTACGACCTGCCGCACGGGTCCATCGCTTCGGAGCTCGGCATTTCAGAAGCGGCGGCGAAGGTCCGGCTGCACCGCGCCCGCCGGCGGCTGAAGGAAGTGCTCAGCGAGGCCGGAGACGCAACCGGCTCCGGGGAACCAGGTACCGCCCGGGAGGACCTTGCCGGCGCAGATCGACGAACGCGGGAGGAGTCCAGCGATGCGATCGCTAGCTGAGATCGTCTCACTGCGAACACCTGCCTGCGACCGGGTCGCTGCCGTGCTCCCCGCGATCGCGGCGGGCGAGGAACCGGTCGGCGTGCAGCTCCCCGCCGGCATCGTCGCATCGGAGCACGTGTCCGAATGCCTCCGCTGCCAGGCCGAGCTGTCCGCGTACCGCCGACTGCTCGAACACCTGCGTGCCATGCGCCACGACGAGATCGCCCCGCATGAGGGGGCCCTCCCCGAGCTGCTGCGGGCGATGGCCGAGCAGCGGTTTGCGTCGACGTGGGCGGTCAAGGCGGCCTACGTGGGCGGCATCACCGTCGCCACTGCCGCCGCCGGCGCCGCAGGTGTGCTCGTGTGGATGAGCCGCCGGCGTCTCGCGCCGGCGAGCTAAAGAGGTTCTGCGAGCCTCTTAGGCGCCGGCCCCCTGGCGGAGGTCGATCTCCTCACCGTCGCGCATGGCGTCGCGCAGCGCGGCGGCGACCATCTGCTTGCGTGAATCGCTGAGCTGGTTCAGTTCGCACCGTCCCGCGACAGCCAGCCAGACCTGGTTGTCCAACGTCTCGCCAGCCTCGGTGAGCGCGACGCACCTCACCCTGCGATCCTCGGGGTGGGGCCGGCGCTCGACCAGCCCCCGGGCCTCGAGCCGGTCGACCAGACCGGTCAGGTTGGACGCCTCGCAGTTCATCTGGATCGCCAGCCGGCGCATCGGGCTGGGGCCGTGCCGAAGCCGTCGCAGAACGTCGAGTTGGGGGATGCTCAGCCCCTCCTCTTCTCCGACTTCCCGCACGGTCTGGCGGGTGCGGTCCATCAACTCCACGACCAGCCCGGCGAGACGCAGGTCGGTGGCCCCACCGGCCGTGCCGGGTTGGTCGCCGCTACCGGCGGTGCGGGCGGTTTCGACCGCTTCGGCAGGAGCGGGTGAGGTCATGGTTCGTACAGTACCGGAGGCCGCAAGAAAATTCATTTGACAAAATGAAGTTTCGAGGTTCTAAATGGACGGTGGGCCCGCCGGTCCCCCCGACATTTCGGCGGTGTCCCAAATGTGCCCCCAAAGCTCCTGCCCCAAGGGAGTCAATGATGCCCGCCACCCCGCTACCCGACCCGTTCCGGCGGCTTTCCTGGCTGGACCGCCGGCGATGGTCGCTCCACGCGCGCCGCGTGGTCCGGGAGTTCGAGGCCGAGACGCTCGCGGATCTTCGCTCGCTGGCCGGTTCCGGCGTACAGCTCGACTGGATGTCCGAGCGGTCGGCGAAGACGCTCGAGGGGACCGCCGGGACGGCGCCCGGGCTCGCCGGGCCGGTCGAGTTCAGCGCAGGAGGCAAGCGCGTCGTCGTCGCGGCCGTGTGGGCGCCGGCGTGGGAGTCCCTGGTCGGGGCGTGGCGCGGCGCGGCGGTGACCCTCGCCGGCGCCGGCCGCTACCACCGCTCCTGGGTGCTCCGCTTCCGGGTTGCCGTCGCGTCGGGCCCGCAGGCCGGCGCCGCCCGGGAGTTCGTGCTGCTCGGCTCACGGGTCCGCTTGCTCGACCACTGGGGCGGCCAGGCGCGCGACGGAGGGGTGTTCGGCCTCCCGCTGACGCCCGCAGCGCTCGTCTGACCTGCGGCTCGCGCCGGAGCACCCTTCGGCCTTTGGCGGCGTGACCGCGCCGGCAGCCAAACCTGGTGCTGGTGCTATCCTCGGAACCTTGTAAGGCCCCCGACCAAAGCAGACCACCACCCTGCAGAGGGCAGTAGCTCAATTTGGCAGAGCACCGGTCTCCAAAACCGGCGGTTGGGGGTTCGAGTCCCTCCTGCCCTGCAAGCCCGACTCCCGTGAGAAGGTCCCACACGTGAGCATGAACCGACAACAGAGGCGTTCCCTGCAGCGCCAGGGGCAAGTGAGCGAAGACGGCACGCCCGAGGCCAACCGTCCCGAGCCGCCCGAGCGCCGGCCCGCGCGGGTGGTCGCCGGCGCGCCCCGCCGGCGCACCTCGCCCCGCCAGTTCCTCCACGAGGTGAACGTGGAGATGCGCAAGGTCGCCTGGCCCACACGGGCGGAGACGATCAACTACTCGACGGTCGTGTTCGTCACCCTGGCTATCCTGATGGCCCTCATCTTCGGCTTGGACCTGGGCTTCTCCAAGCTGGCCGTATTCCTCTTCAAGTAGCGGGAATGACAGACAACTTCGCAACCAATGATGACGACGCGTTCGCCGCCGAGGCGAGCGACCAGACAGCGATCGCCGTGGACGACGCCGCCGACGGTGCGGGCGCGCCCGACAGCGGCGTGGCCGCGCTCGAAGCCAGCGCGGCGGAGACCGCCGGTGGGGAGGAGCAGCCGGCCGATGGCGAAGTGGAGGAGGGCGCCGAACAGGCCAAGCCGGCAGCCCCGGAGAGCGCCTACGACCGTCCCGGGCAGTGGTTCGTGATCCACAGCTACGCGGGCTACGAGAACAAGGTGAAGTCCAATCTCGAGAGCCGCATCGCCTCCATGAACATGGAGGAGCGGATCTTCGAGGTCGTCATCCCGATGGAAGACGTCATCGAGTTCAAGAACGGCAAGAAGCAGGTCGTCTCGAAGAAGGTCTTCCCCGGCTATCTGATGGTGCGCATGTACCTCGACGACGACTCGTGGTACGTGGTCCGCAACACGCCGGGGGTCACCGGGTTCGTCGGCCTCGGAGCGCGCCCGACCCCGCTCACCCGCCGCGAGGTGGAGAACATCCTCCAAGTCAAGCCGGAGGAGGGCGAGGGAGCCGGCGTCAAGAAGAGCCGCCCGCGCCTGGAGTACGAACTGGGCGAATCGGTGCGCGTGCGAGAGGGGCCGTTCGCGGACTTCAGCGGCACCATCGCCGAGATCAACGAAGACCAGCTCAAGCTCAAGGTCCTCGTCAACATCTTCGGGCGGGAGACGCCCGTCGAACTTGACTTCGCCCAGGTGGCGAAGCTCTAACAGGAGTCCAGATGGCAAAGAGGCGCGTAACCGCCATAGTCAAGATCCAGCTGCCCGCCGGGAAGGCCACCCCTGCGCCGCCCGTCGGAACCGCGCTCGGCCCGCACGGCGTGCAGACGATGGAGTTCGTCAAGCAGTACAACGCCGCGACCGAGGACAAGGTCGGTCAGGTGATCCCGGTGGAGATCACCATCTTCGAGGACCGGTCATTCACCTTCGTGCTGAAGACGCCCCCGACCGCCGTCCTGATCCGCCAGGCAGCGGGCGTCGAGAAGGGTGCCAAGACCACCGGACGTGAGACGGCAGGGACGATCACCGACGCGCAGCTGACGGAGATCGCCCAGATCAAGATGCCCGATCTCAACGCCAACGACCTCGAATCCGCCAAGGCACAGGTAGCGGGCTCGGCGCGATCGATGGGCATCAAGGTCGGATAATCCACCCGGCGAGGCGCAGGAATACCTCACCCCGCCCGCCCTGAACCAAGAGGGAGACAGACCATGTCGCAAAAAGGTAAGAAGTACGAGGACGCCGCCAAGCGCTTCGACCGCACCCGCGCTTACCCGCCCGCCGAGGCGGTGGAGCTGGTGAGGAGCCTGGCGCCGGCGAAGTTCGACGAGACCGTAGAACTGGCGCTTCGCCTGGGAATCGACCCGCGCAAGGCCGACCAGATGATCCGCGGCACCGTCGCGCTGCCATCCGGGACGGGCAAGTCGGTGCGCGTCGCGGTGTTCGCAGCCGGCCCCGCCGCCGAAGAGGCGCGCGCCGCCGGTGCCGACGTCGTCGGAGCTGATGACCTGGTTGCTCGCGTCGACGGAGGTTTCATGGACTTCGACGTCGCGATCGCGACACCCGAGCTGATGGGCCAGGTTGGACGGCTCGGCCGCAAGCTCGGCCCCCGCGGGCTCATGCCCAACCCCAAGACAGGGACCGTCACGACCGACGTCGGTAAGGCGGTGACCGACTTCAAGGGCGGCCGGGTCGAGTACCGCGCGGATACCCGTTCCCGCGGCGTCGTGCAGGTGCCGATAGGCAAGGTGAGCTTCACCCGGCCGCAGCTGCTCGCCAACCTCCGGGCAGTTGTCGATGAGGTCAACCGTGCCAAGCCGGCGGCGGCGAAGGGCCGCTACATCAAATCGGTGTCGTTGAGCTCGACAATGGGCCCGGGCGTGGACATCGACCCGGCGACCCTGCGGATCACCGACGAGGACCTGGTAGACGCCGGCGCGTCCTAGCATTCAAGCTGTGAAGCAGTGGGTGACCCCGCGGGCGCTGCTGCTGCACCTGGCGTTCCTCCTGATCGCCGCCGGCTGCCTGACGGCGGGGTGGTGGCAGGTGCAGCGGGCGATGCAGGGCAACACGCTCAGCTACCTGTACTCGGTCGAGTGGCCGGCGTTCGTGGTCGTTGCGGGCATCGGCTGGTTCCAGATGGTCCGCGACACCCCCGAGGACATAGAGAAAAGACGCCGGTTCCGCGCTCAGATGCGAGCTGCCAGTGCCGAGGTCGTCGCGCGAACCCTGCCTAGGTCGGCGTTCGCGATCGAGGTCGGGTCAACGCAGTCCGGGTCGCGCGTGCTCGGGGCGGCGGAGGAGCGGCGCGCCCTGACCGACCCGGCGCTGGACGGCGGCGGTGACACTGCGATAGCGGTACGGACCGAGGCGACGCTGGTCCCGCCCGACCCCGGTGAAGACCTGCCGGCGGACGAGATGACCGAGTACAACCGCTACCTGGCGCTGCTCGCCGTGAAAGGGAAGGCAAAGACGTGGCGCAACCCGCGCGGGCTCTGATCGGCAAGCGGCCCGAGGCCGCGCTGGCTCGCTACAGGGTGATGTCCTACGTGGTCGGCGTGATGCTGATCATCGTGTTCTGCGCCATCCCGTTCGACTCCGTCGAGAGCGTGGTCGGGCCGATACACGGGGTCTTCTACATCGTCTACCTGATCACGGTCCTCGACGTGTTCGTGAGATGGCGCCTGCGCTTGCCGACGCTCCTGGCCATGGTCGCCGGGGGGTGGGTTCCCTTCCTGGCGTTCATCGTGGAGCGCTGGGTGCACCGGCGGCTAACCAACCTTTCCGGTATTGTTGATTGATTAAGTCCGGTATAGAGTGCCGGATGTGCACATCGACTGGTGGCAGACCCTCGCCGGCGGGTTGGTGGGGATCATGGTCGGGATCACCGGGATGGGCGGCGGGGCGCTGCTCACCCCGCTCCTGATCCTCGTGTTCGGGATCAACCCGGGGACCGCAGTATCGAGTGACCTGCTGACGTCGCTGATCATGCGCCCGGTAGGTGGAGCGGTCCATGTTCGGCGTCGGACGGTGGCATGGCGGCTCGTGGGTTGGCTCTGCCTGGGCTCGGTCCCGGCGGGGTTCTCCGGCGTGCTCGTCCTGCGCGCTCTCGGCAATGGCCACGAAGTCCAGCGCGACGTGCAGCTGGCCATCGCCTGGGCGCTGGTTGCGGCGGTGGCGTCGATCGTCTTGAAGGCCGCCATCGGGTCGCGACGCTCCGGCGCGGGAGCGGTTCGGCGGCATGCCAGCGATGTGAGACCCAGGCCACTGCCCACGGTCGCGGTCGGCGTCGCCGGCGGGTTCATGGTGGGGATGACCTCGGTGGGATCGGGTTCGCTCATGGTCGTGCTTCTGCTGGCGTTGTACCCGAGGCTCGCAGCCAAGAGTCTCGTGGGGACCGACCTGGTTCAGGCGGTCCCTCTCATTGCGGCAGCCACCCTCGGGCACGCCCTGTACGGCCACATAAGCCTCGGGTTGACGGCCTCGCTGGTGATCGGGAGCGTGCCGGGCATCTACCTCGGGGCGCGGCTTTCGTCGAGCGCCCCCGAGGGCCTGATCCGCCCGGCGCTGGTGATCGTGCTGACCGCCACAGCGCTGAAGATGCTCGGGGTGGCGACGGAAACCGTGCTGTGGGCCGCGGCCGGTTTCTGCGTGGCGGCCCTGATCGCAGCCGCGGTGCTGGCCCTTCGCCGGGCGGGAACGCGGGCCGCTATGATGGTCGAGCTTTCCAAGCCGTAGACATCCGGTGCGCCCCCGGGCGCCTAAGCGGGCGATGAGCCCGGCCTGACGAGGCGACGAGGTATCCCCCCTCCCGGGGTGTGCCCGCCCGCGCGCCAGGCAGCACACGTGAAGGAGGAGGTGACCAGTTGGAGAATCCGAGACCGGAGAAGGTGGCGGTCGTCGAGGAAGTGCGCCAGCACTTCGCCGATTCGGACGCCGCGATCCTGACCGAGTACCGCGGGCTGAAGGTCCAGGACCTGGCGGGCCTGCGGAGGACCCTTCGCACCAACGGCGGCGAGTACAAGATCTTCAAGAACACGCTCGTCCGCCTCGCTGCCAAGCAGTCTGGGCTCGAGGAGCTCGAGAGCCTGCTGGAGGGGCCGACGGGCATAACGTTCGTGAGCGGCGACGCCGCGGCCGTTGCCAAGTCGCTGCGTGAGTACGCGAGGACCAACCCGCTGCTCGTCATCAAAGGCGGCGTCCTCGGCGACAAGGTCATCGGACCGAGGGAAACCACCGCCTTGGCGGACCTGCCCTCGCGCGACGTGCTGCTCGCACACCTCGCCGGTGCGATGGCAGCGCCGTTGCAGCAGCTCGCCGGCCTGATGCAGGCGCTCCCGCGCAACATGGCGTACGGGCTCGCTGCCCTGCGTGACAAGAAGGCGGCCGAAAGCGACGGTGCAGCCGCGGCGGAGGTCGCCGAACCGGCCGCCGAGACCGCAGAACAGACCACGGACGAAACACAGACCCAGGAGTAGGAGCACCAACATGGCAACCAAAGAAGAGATCCTCGACAGCATCGCCGCACTCACCGTTCTCGAGCTTTCCGAGCTGCTGAAGGACTTCGAGGAGCGCTTCGGCGTCACCGCAGCCGCGCCCGTCGCGGTGGCCGCGGCCCCCGCAGCCGGCGGCGGCGCTGGCGAACCGGCAGCGGAGGAGGAGCAAGACGAGTTCGACGTCATCCTGGCGTCCGCCGGCGACAAGAAGATCCAGGTGATCAAGGAGGTGCGTTCGCTCACGAACCTCGGCCTGAAGGAGGCCAAGGATCTCGTCGATGCCGCGCCCAAGCCGGTGCTCGAGAAGGTGAGCAAGGAAGACGCCGAGAAGGCCAAGGCGCAGCTCGAGGGAGCCGGCGCCACCGTCGAGCTCAAGTAGCGCGACCGACGCTCTTTGAGAGGACGGGGGCCGACTTGGGCCCCCGTCCTCTTGTTTTTCGGGTTTGGGCATGCCCCCGCGCGGCAAGCACGGGGTTCCGAGTCGGCACCATTAGCCCAGAATGCACTCAAGCAGGGAATTGAACGGCGTGCCCTGAGAGGGGGCGAACGCGCCGGTCTCGCGCCTTCTCGCATGACCGCATTTTCCGAGATAGCGCGTCTCTCGACTTCGGGACGGGCCGTGTCTTTTGCGCCCAGGGGCTAGTCATACAGAGCCGGACAAAACGACCTTCTAACCATTCGCCTAGTCATTGCCCGATAGGCAGGCATGGCTATCGGAGAATTCACGGGGGCGGACCGAGGGCCCGCTGCCCTCGAATCACGCAAGGTAAGAGCTCTTGGCGCTGCGGTCGCGGCACTGCTGGCTCTCGGTGTTGGCGGCGTCACCGCGCTCGGCGTTTCAGCCCGCAGGAGCCCTGCGGTGGGCAGCACTCTGGCGCCGGCGGCGACCTCCAACCTGCAACCCGGACCGAGCCTCACCGGCGCGCGCGTTCGGGGCACGCAGGGTGCGCGCGCGGCCGGCGAGGCGATCCGCCCCGGTGGCAACGGATACTGGACGGCATACGGCAACGGCGCGGTGGTCGCCAACTCGCCGGCGCCCGTGCTCGGAGACATGGCGGGCACACGGCTCTCGAAACCCGTAGTGGAAATGTCCGAGACGCCTGACAACAACGGCTACTGGTTGGTGGCTTCGGATGGTGGCGTGTTCAACTTCGGCGACGCCGGCTATTTCGGGTCGACTGGCAACATCAAGTTGAACAGGCCGGTGGTAGGTATGGCGTCGACTCCGGATGGTCATGGCTACTGGTTGGTGGCTTCGGATGGCGGGGTGTTCAGCTTCGGTGATGCTGGCTATTTCGGGTCGACTGGCAACATCAAGTTGAACAGGCCGGTGGTAGGTATGGCGTCGACTCCCGATGGTCACGGCTACTGGTTGGTGGCTTCGGATGGTGGCGTGTTCAACTTCGGCGACGCCGGCTTCTACGGGTCCACCGGATCCGTGAAGTTGAACCAACCCGTGGTGGGCGTGGCGTCTTCGCCCGACGGGAGCGGCTACTGGCTGGTTGCCTCCGACGGCGGCATCTTCACCTTCGGCGACGCCGCTTTCCACGGCTCGGCCGCCAACAGCTACCCGCAAGCCGGCGAGCATGCCATCGGCGTCGCCTCCGCCGGCGGCGGCGGTTACTGGATCGAAAACGACGCCGGAGCCGTGACCTCCATGGACGCCCCAGTGGCCGCGTCGTCCGCACCGACCGCCCAGGGCGGGTCGCCGATGCCGGTCAACGAGGACCCTTCCCAGTCCGAGCCTCCGTCATCCGACTTCTACTCCGCCTGCTTCGGGAGTTCGTACAGTGCTTCGGCGTGTGATCAATCGGCGCTCTCCAACGTCGACAACGCACTTGCCAGCGAGGGATACGGCCCGCTGTCGCTGCCGTCCAACTACTCGAACCTGTCGATCGCGGCGCAGCTGATCGCGGTGGCCAACGCCGAGCGCACCGTCCGGGGTCTGCCGGCGATGCCGGAGAACGGCAGTCTCGACTCGAGGGCGTACCAGGGAGCGCAGGCGGGCAGCGACCCCACCGGCCCGTCGGGCTACGCGTGGGGATCCAACCTCGCCATGGGATACCCGACCGCCCTGTCAGCCGACTACGTGTGGATGTACGACGACGGGACCAACAGCCCCAACGTGGACTGCCAATCGGCCGGGGACTCGGGCTGCTGGGGGCACCGCCACAACATCCTCATACAAGGCGGCGGCCACGCCGGAGCCGCCCTCTACGACAACGGCGGATCTCCAAACCTCACCCAGCTCTTCGTCGTCAACTACTGATCCCCAAACCTCCCGCCGGTACCGCCTTGGCCCCTGGCGGTGCCGGCGGGCGCGTGTTCACCCTTCGACGGCGTCTCCGCCGGTACCCCAGTTGACCCAGGCCTCGAGCTTCTCCTCGTAGTCCTCGTCGTCGTCGCTGCCGGCCGGGACAGGCGCGTGCGCGTCCTCGTCGTGCGCGTCGCTGAGGTCGACCGCGGCCGTGGGCTCAGGCTCGGAGAGGGCTGCGTCTTTCTCCTCTGGCTCTTCGGCCTCGGCGTCCGGGATGATGCCGAGTGCTGTGGCGAGCGAGTCGCGCAGGTCGTTGAGAGTGCGGTGCGCTGCGGTCCGCTGATCCGAGAGGCGCGCCATCTCGGTGTCGAACGCCTCACGCGTCGCCTTCTGCTCGGCGGCCATGCGCGCCTCCTCTGCGCGGGTGTGGGAGATGACCTGCTCTGCCCATTGCTCGATCTGGCGGGTGCGCGCAGCAGCGCGGCTGTCGGCTTCGGCCACGATGTCGGAGGCTTCGGCCCGCGCCGCGGCCTCGATCCGGCGCGCCTGCTCCTCGGCGCGCGAGGTAGCCGAACGCACCAGCTGCTCGGCGTTCTCGGCGCGCTGCTCGGCCGCTGTGACGATCTCTGCCGCGCGCGTCTCTGCACGCATGACGGTCTCCTCGGCGGTCTCCTCGGCCTGGCGCAGCAGGATCCCGATCCGCTCGCCGACGGCCAAGCCTGAGCGAGGCTTCTCGGAGCTCAGCCGGTCCTCGAGCTCCTTGATGCGGGCGTTGAGCCGGTTGATGTGGGACTGCAGCTGGCGGGTGTGCTCCTCTGCGGAGTCCACCTGCTCCAAGGCTTCGGCCAGGGAGTCGAGGTACTCGTCGACCTCCTCCCGGTCGTATCCGCGGAGGCTCACCGTGAACGATGGGTTGTGGGTCTTGGTCTCCATGGGGACTCCCTCGTTTGGCGCGGCACTGCTCGACGACCGCCCACGGTTCCCGCCGGGAGCCTTCCCCGCCCCTCATCCTCGCTTATCAAGCATTTGCGCGCAAGCACCCGCCGGCTCGTCAGGCCCCGCGGAATGCCTCGACGCGGTCGCCGGCAGGCACGAAGAGTGTCCCGCCGTGCGCGGCGAGGGTCGGGAAGGACCCCGCGATCGTGATCGCGTGCGTGTAAGTGAGCGCACCGGTCCGCGCGTCGAACCCGTCGAGGTGCCCGCCTCGGTCTACGGCCCATACGACGCCGCCGGCAACGACGGGCGGGCCGGGCCTGAGCGACGTGGCTTTCCACAGGACGCCGATGCTTCCCGCGTCGACCCGCAGCGCGTAGAGCCCGTCGAAGCAGGAGAGGAAGACGGTGGTGCCTGCAACCGCCGTTCCCCCGAAACCGCCGGCGCAGACCTTCGTGGTGTCGATGGCGCGCAGGTCGGGACCGAGCAGGTAAGCGACGCCCTCCTTGCCGACCTGGAGCAAGTCTCCGCCGGCGGTGATCGCCGGCGACGTTGACCCGAGGTCGCCGTCGGTCTCCGAGAGCGTCTCGAAGTCCGGCGCGGTGAAGGTGCCGACGACGGTGAGGTCGGGCGCGAGGCGGATGACGCTGTTGGCGTCGCCGGGCGGGTTCACCGGCAGGCCGTTGCCGGTGGTCACCAGGAGGTCGCCGGCGCTGTCGACGACCGCGCCCGGCGGAGCCCAGATTCCCGCCCGGGCCGCCGGGGTGGTGTAGGTGACCGGTCGCGGCGCGCTGTTCTTGGTCGAGAAGCCGACGAGCTGGCCGTGATAGTCGCCGCAGTCGCCGTAAAGCCCTCCGTAGGGGATGTAGACGCGGTCGTGGGCGAGTGCGAGCGCGCCGCGCTGCTGTTCGGTGGCCGGGTTCGAGCCGGCGGGGTCTGCGGGCCGTGATGCGGCAATGCTCCCGTCTGTGAGGCGCAGCGCCCAGAGTGTGTGCTTCGCCGGCAACCCGGAAAAGGTCACCACCCAGACCAACCCCGATGCCGGGTCGATCACCGGTGTGCCCGTGATTCCCGATGGGTCGATGTCACCGCACGGCAGCGACGAGCCGCTCACGGGGCTCGAGAGGTGGCGGCGCCATTGGATGATGCCGTCTGAGGGGTTGAGGGAGTAGACGGAGTCGTCCTCAGTGGCCACGACGACGGCCTGGCTCGTGACGAGCGGCTGCGCGTAGACGGCGCCGTCGAGGGTTGGGCTGGTCCAGGACAGCCGAATCTTGCCGGCGGGTGGCGATGTCGGATCGTCGGCGCTGCGCTGAGCGTCGTGGCCGTAGGTGAACCAGCCAGACTGCGCCACCGGCCCAGGTTCTTTGTTCGCCCCCGGTGCAGCCGTCGCTCCCGGTGCAGCCGTCGCACGTGTCGTCTGCGGTGGCGCTGTGCGAACCGGGCCGCCGGGTTGGGTCGAGGAGCACCCTGCTGTGGCGGCGGCCGTGATCAGGGAGATGGCTGTTAGCTGCCGGCGCACGACTACAGGATCCCAGAGGACCCGTCGCTTGTGCGGGCTGCTCTAGTGGGAGCGGCGGGTACCACGACTAGACATACGGAAGTTCGAGACGACGAACCAGGAGGTCCAATGAGCGACGCCGCACCGAATGACGGCCTGATCGCTGGAACCGTGACCATCACGGGCGCCGGCGGTGACCCGATCGAGGCCTACCTGGCCCAGCCCACCGGTGACGACGCCCCGTACGGCGGGGTGGTGGTCATCCACCACATGCCCGGCTACGACGAGGCGACCAAGGAGATCACCCGTCGTTTCGCTCATCACCGCTACATCGCCATCTGCCCCAACCTGTACACACGGGAGGCCCCGGGGGCCGACCCGGACGACGCGGCGGCCGCGGCGCGCGCCGCCGGCGGGGTTGCGGACGAGCGGTTGCTCGGCGACGTCGGCGGTGCAGCCGACTATGTGAGATCGCTGCCGGCGTCGAACGGCAAGGTGGGGACGATCGGGTATTGCTCGGGGGGGAGGCAGTCGTTTCTGGCGGCCTGCAGCCTTGCGCTCGATGCCGCTGCGGATTGCTACGGCGCCTTCGTGGTCTCGCGACCCCCGGAGGGATTGCCCTTGAAGGTCGGCCCGGTCGCCCACCTCGCGCCTCATCTTGGCTGCCCGCTGCTCGGGCTGTTCGGGGCGGAGGACAAGTATCCGGCGTCCGAGGAGACCGAGGCGCTGGCCGCCATGTTGAAAGAAGCAGGCAAGGACTTCGAGTTCCACACGTTCGACAACGCCGGACACGGGTTCTTTTCCGTGGATCGCCCCAGCTACCGCCAGGAGGCGGCGCAGGAGGGCTGGGCGATGATCTGGGACTTCTTCGGGCGGCACCTCGCCGGCGGCAGGGCGGCCTGATCGTGTGCACTTACGAGACCGTCAACGTCGAGGCGACGGGCAGCGGCAAAGGCGCCAGCGGCTGGTTCAAGCTGGCGCGCGCGACGGTGTACTTCGATCACCCGGTCCACGCCCAAGCGGAGCACACCCTCAACATCGACCTTGCCAACCCGCAGCTGGGGCCATCAGCGCGGGTCGCCCTGGAGCTCGACCCGTCGTCGGCCCGGGCACTCGCCGGCGCGATCCTCGAGATCCTGGACTCGGCGCCGGCGGCGCCTCTCGCCGGCGGGAGTTGAAGCGCTCCCGGCCGGGTGGCCGATCGATGCGGGTGGCCGATCGATGCGGGTGGCCCGATCGATGCGAGTGGGTAGCCCAAGTATCGAAATTCGATAGCTGGATTACCCAGTAGTCCCGCCGGCGCCCGTTCCGCCACGGGCGCCGGCGTCTCCGCCCGCCGAACCGGGGAACTCGGACGTGTTTACGGGAGGGTTCTAGACCGCGAGGACCCCTGCAGTTTCCAGCGCGACGCGCAGGTCGTGCGGGTTGGTGGAGGCGGCCAGCGCAGAGCGCAGCGAAATAGTGCCGCTCTTGACCAGCCCGAAGAGGCTCTGGTCGAAGGTCTGCATGCCGAGGTACTCGCCGTCCGATATCTGCTCCTCGATCGAGTCGCCGCTGGCGGCGGGCTCGATGATCTTGTCGGCGATCCGTCCGGTGACCACCATCGCCTCTATCGCCGCAGCGCGGCCTTCTCCGCTGGCCAGCGGAACCAGGCGCTGGGAGATCACGCCCTTGAGGACACCGGCGAGTGTGAGTCGCACCTGGCGCTGCTGGTAGGAGGGGAAGAAGTCGACGATGCGGTTGACCGTGTCGGTCGCGTTGGCGGTGTGGAGGGTCGACAGGACCAGGTGGCCGGTCTCGGCAGCGCTCAAGGCCGCGTTGACGGTCTCGGTGTCGCGCATCTCGCCGATGAAGATGACGTCGGGATCCTGGCGCAGCACCCGGCGCATCGCCTGCGAGTAGTCCTCGGTGTCGGTGCCGATCTCGCGCTGCCAGATGACCGAGCGCTTGTCGCTGTGGATGACCTCGATCGGGTCCTCGATCGTGACGATCTTGCACGCGCGTGTGCTGTTGATGTGGTCGATCATCGCGGCGAGGGTGGTCGTCTTGCCCGAACCGGTCGGTCCGGTCACCAGGATCATCCCCCGGTGCTCGTTGGCGAGGCGGGTGACGATCGGGGGGAGCCCCAGCTCGTCGGCAGTGACGGCGACCGGCAGCACGCGGCGCAAGACGATGGCCGCGCTACCGCGCTGCCTGCACGCGTTGCCGCGAAATCGCCCGACTCCGGTGATCGAAAGAGAGAAGTCGGCCTCACCGGTGCGCTCGTACTCGGCGTAGCGGTCGCTGGGGAGCACCTTGGCCAGCATCGCTTGAATGGTTCCGGCGCTCACCGGGGGGAATGGCGCCGGGCGCAGGTCGGAATTGACTCGCACCCGGGGCGGGCTGTTCGCGCCAAGGTGCAGGTCCGAACCTCCCTGCTCGATCAGGTGGGACAGGATTGATGCTAGGTCCACCCGCGGGTTATCGGCAGGGTGGGTGGGTGCCTGTACTGAAGAGTCAGCTGCTGCTCGACCCGGCCTGCTGGACGTCCTGGAGGAACTGCTTGAAGCTGACGACGTCCGACGACGGCGGCGCAGAGATGTTCACCGGAACCCCATAGTGGTCAACATTGAGATTCATCACCACGGACGAGCCCGATGAGACCGCCCCCATGTCGAGGTTCACCGACATCTGGCGGACCAGATGCGAGGAGTCGAGCCAGATCGTGATCGTCGGCGGTTGCATCTGCTGGATCGCGCTCTGGATCTGAGATGCCTGGCTCGAGTCGAATCCCATCTGGGACAGCTCGGTGGTGGCGGCTTTGAGCATCGATGCCTTGGTCGGAACGATCGAGAATCCGGTCGTGCTGTTCCCGTCGATCGTCTTCTGACCCAGGGGAGTGACCGACGCGCCCTGCTGTTCGAGCACCTTGAGCTGGGCGAACGGGTCGGAGCCGAAGATGTCCTGACCGGAACTCGGCACAGGCAGGCTCACCCAGTCCTTGCCGGTGAGGTCGGCGAAGCTCGAACTCCCGAAGTTGCCTCCCATGTACAGCTGACCGGAGGCGAGCAGTTCCTTGATGTTGATCGACTGGCCGGAGACTTTGGTCGAGAGGTTCAGCGACATCGCCTGCGAAACGAAGTCGGCAGCACCCGTTCCGGTGAGGGGAAGGTGCTGGCCGGCGACCGAGATCGTGCCGCTGAGCGTCAGGTCGGCTGTCTTCTGGTCGAGGGTGGTGTGGGCCGACTCGGCGACGAGGGCTGCCGGCGTGACGGTCACCGACTGCGTCGTCGCGCGCGAGCAGGCTCCCGCGAGCGCCGTAACCCCGACTGCCGCGACCGCCAGGCAGCGGACAGCACGGGACCTCGAAAACGATGCCCCCGTTCGAATCCTCATTGTCCCTCCCCGTCGAACGACGGGCCCCCCACCTTGAGCGACGCCGCCTGCGTTTTGCGCGATTCGGCATCTATGGGATGCTCAATCGAGCGAGAACGGATCCTAGGACGGTGAGACGAGTGCTGCGAGGCAAGAAGCCATGAAAGAGCTGGTCTATCACCGGTACCTGCTGCCCGCCGTGGCCCGCTTCCCGGACAAGCCGGCGGTCCTCGACGGCGACTTCACCGCGACCTACGCCGAGCATCTCAGCAGGGTCAACCGGCTCGCCTCCGGGATGCGTAAGGAACTCGGCGTCGACAAAGGTTCGCGCTTCGCGGTCATGGCACTCAACGGCCACCAGTACCTC
The DNA here is from genome assembly GCA_035533095.1 of Acidimicrobiales bacterium. Taxonomy (NCBI): domain Bacteria; kingdom Bacillati; phylum Actinomycetota; class Acidimicrobiia; order Acidimicrobiales; species Acidimicrobiales bacterium. The sequence goes on from DATLUM010000037.1 coordinate 16,199, forward strand.
GAGCTGTACCACTCGTCGCTGCTGTCGGGAAGCATCCTGAACCCGCTCAATCTGCGCCTCGCGGCCAAGGAGCTCGCCTTCATATTGAAGGACTCCGGCGCGACGGTCTGCTTCGCGGACGGTTTCTTCGCCCCCCTGATCGACAAGGTGAGGGCCGAGGCGGGGTTGCAGAAGATTGTGTTGATCGGTGCCGGCGACGTCCCCCACGACTTGGACTACGAGTCGGTCGTCGGCGCGGGCGAGGACGTGCTTCCTTCCGAGCCCGAAGAGGACGACACGTCGATCCTGATGTACACGGGAGGTACCACGGGACTGCCCAAGGGCGTAGTCATCGACAACCGCGCACTGATGCTCGATCTCTACAAGGTTGCAACCCGCTGGGGGATGGACGAAAGATTCGTCTACCTGCACCAGACCCCGATGTTCCACGCAGCGTCGCTAGGAGCCATCCTCGCCATCCCCGCGGTCGGCGGCCAGACGACGTTCGTGCCGCTGTTCGACCCGCCGGCGGTGCTCGACGTGATCGAGGCACGCAAGGTGACCATGACGGTGATGGTCCCGACGATGATCTCGATGCTCTTGAACCACCCGAGTTTCAAACCCGAGCGTCTCGCCTCGCTGAGCGTCCTCACCTACGGCGCCTCGCCGATGCCGACGGCACTGGTCGAGAGGCTGCTTTCCCTCTTCCCCGACATGGCGCTGTTCCAGGGTTACGGGATGACCGAGAACTGCGGTTTGCTCACCGCTCTCGGACCCGACGAGCACCGGAGGGGCGGCGACATCCTGCGCTCGGCTGGCCGGCCGCTTCCGGGCTCGGTCGTGTGCATCCAGGACGAGGAGGGCAACCTCCTTCCACCGGGTGAGACGGGCGAGGTCTGCGCGCGTGCGGGCAACTACATGCGTGAGTACTGGAACCGCCCCGATGAGACGGCGGCGGCATTCGCCGGCGACTGGTACCACACCGGCGACGCCGGCTACATCGACGACCACGGCTACGTCTACCTCGTCGACCGGGTCAAGGACATGATCGTCACGGGCGGGGAGAACGTCTACTCGGCGGAGGTGGAGAACGCCATCTCGTCGCACCCCGGCGTGGCGCAGGTCGCGGTCATCGGCGTGCCGTCGGAGAAGTGGGGTGAGGAGGTGCTCGCGATCATCGTGCCGAAGGAGGGCGCGGACCTCGACGGGGATGCCATAACGGAGTGGGCCCGCGAGCGGATCGCCGGGTACAAGGTGCCCAAGCAGGTCGAGTTTCGCGCGGAGCCTCTACCGCTCTCCGGGGCGATGAAGGTGCTCAAGCGCGAGCTGCGCGCCCCTTACTGGGAGGGGAAGGAGCGCGCCGTCCACTAAAGAGGTGCGCGCGCTCACGGTTGCGTGTCGGTCGTGGTCGTCGGGCAGGAAAGCGAGCTGCCGACGAGCGACCCGAGTTGCTGCTGCACCGCAGCCGGGATGCCGCTGGCGGAGCCGCCGCCGGCGTCGGCGACCGCTTGCTGGTTGGCGCACACGCTGTTGATCCCGTTGCGGGCGACGTTGCCCGGGTTGAGGGGGGAGGCGGGGCTGGACGAGTTGCAGGAGCGGGCACCGATGACCGTGCAGATCAGCAGCACGAACAGCGTCACCACCTTGAGCATCAACCGCGCTCGCACCTGAGCGGAATCGGCGGCTGGAACCACCGCCTGGAGTGCAGGAGGCGAAGGCAGCGTGGTTTTCCTTAAAGGAGCCGACCGCCGGCCTGGCGAACACAACGTTCAATGGGTTTTGGGCGATTTGCACGGATCGGAGTGGCGGCGGCTCTGGTGGCGGGGCTGGCCTGGGCGGCCGAGGGCCCCGCGAAAGCCGACCTCGCCGGCCCGGGCTGCGACTCGGCGCTCACTGCCGCCGCGTACTACTCCGGCGGAACGGCCGCCCCTCCGGCCGTCGCCGCTCATCCCTGCCTGGCTCAGCGTCACGTTCGACGCGCTGGACGCCAACCCCGTCTTCTACGGGTCCGCCCTCAACGCAGCTTCGGACCCTGTCCGCACGAGCGCCCCACCGGCGGCCCGCGACGACTACATAGGAATGGACATCACACCGGCCGGAACGCCGTGGGCGAGCTTCGCGGCTTCGTGTCCAGGCCCGGTCGGCGGGTCGTCGCCCGCTTGCGCCGGGCAGTCCTCCAACCCCGAAGCCAACCAGGCGGTGGCGGGCAAGTTGGCCTTCTAGGCAGGAAAAGTCGGTCTTTATAACGAAATTCCGCTCAATGCACCCATACCTGCCTGGGGCCGGTGCGAGGAGGAGCAGCGGCGTGTTCGAGGAGCGTGGGCGGAAGATCGGCGTGAGAAAATTGCTCGCGGCGGCAGTGGCGGTCGGCCTGAGCGGATGGCTGGCGCTGCCGGCGCTGGCGTCGGTCGGCCTGCCCTCTGCCCCTTCCGGCGTCGAGCAGCTGCCGGTGGACGTGCTGCCGGGCCTGAACCTGCTGGCACCCACCGGGGCCGCGCCGGCGGGGCAGGTGTTGCAGATCGGTGTGGGGCTGTCGTTGCCGAACCTGGCCGGCGCCAAGACGTACGAACAGTCGGAGTACGACCCATCGAGCCCCAACTACCACCACTTCCTCACCCCGGCGCAGTTCGACTCCATGTTCGGGGTTCCGGCCCAGACATACGACCGTGTGGTGTCCTGGCTGCGATCGGGTGGTCTCACGATCACCCAGACGACCGGAGCAGGTGACTGGGTGGCGGCGTCGGGCACCGTCGCGCAACTCGACAAGCTGTTCTCCACGAGCATCGACTCGTACTCGGTGAAGGGCGTGTCCTTTGTCGCCAACACCACCGCGCCGACGGTTCCCGCCGGCGACTCGATCCTCACTGTCGTAGGGCTCAACACCCTCCAGCGGTTCTCGACTCCCAAGGCGCCCGCGGGCGCCGCGGTCCCGGCCGCGTCGGGGCCGTCGGTGCCTGGCTGCCTGCCGTCGTGTACCTACGGCCCGTCCGACATGTGGTCGGTCTACGACATGCCGGCGAGCGACACTGGCCAGGGGCAGAGCCTCGCCATCTTCGGCGAGGGCCGCACCGACAACGTCATCTCCGACCTGCGCGACTTCGAGAACAACTACAAGTTGCCCCAGGTTCCCGTCACCGTGAAGAACGTGGGAGCCGGCCCGTTCAGCGACAATTCGGGTCAGGTCGAGTGGGACCTCGACACGCAGTCGAGCACCGGCGTGGCGCCCGGTCTCTACAACGTCGACCTGTACTTCGCCAACTCGTTGTACGACGCGTCGGTCGAGAGCCTCTTCACCAAGTGGGTCACCGACAACATCGACAAGCAGGCCAACGCGTCCTTCGGGGAGTGCGAGACCAACCCGACCAACCCGGTCACCGGGCCGCTCGCGCAGCTGCCCTACGGATCCGAGCTCGGTGACGACCTCCAGCCTGTCGCCGAAGCGACGCTGCTGGAGGCGACCACCCAGGGCCAGACCCTCTTCGCGTCCGCCGGCGACACGGGGTCGTCCTGCCCGGCCATCGTGCTGCCGGTCGTCGGCGCCGGCAACGGCGTCGCCAACCAGGGTGTGCCGCTCGACAACTACCCCTGCGCCAGCGACTACGCGGTGTGTGTCGGAGGCACCGTCTTGTGGTCCGACGGCAACACCCCGCCGCAGCGCGCGATCGAGCGGGCGTGGGAATTCACCGGCGGGGGCGCCGCCCTGTTCCAGGCGCAGCCCGCCTTCCAGAAGGGTGTCAGCGCGATCAACGTTCCGTGCGTCGCCGACTACACCGTAAGCCCGTTCGCGCCCGGCACGATCTGCCGGGGTGCGCCGGACGTCGCCGCCATGTCGGGCGACATCAGCGACAACGGTTACAACATCTACGAGAGCGGAGCGCTGGTCCAAGGTGGGGGGGCGGGGACGAGCCTGAGCTCGCCGCTGTGGGTCGGGATGTGGAGCCGTATCCAGGCGGCTGCGCCTGGGGCCACTCAGGCTGACGGGACGATGGCGTATCCGGGTCTCGGTTTCGCCGACCCGCTCATCTACAAGACCGCCGAGAACGCCACCGACTACGCGAAGGACTTCTTCGACGTCACCCTCGGGGACAACGGCGTCTACCACGCGGCTCCCGGTTGGGACTACGTGTCGGGCTGGGGCGTACCGGACGTCACCAACCTGATGGAGACGCTCGACGGTGGCAACACCAAACCCGTCAACAACATCAGCCCGACGCCGCCACCGCCCCCGTCGACCGGGAGCTGCAACGCGCTGTGGATCAGCCAAGCCCACACCGCCACCGACCTGTTCGGCAACAGCGACCCTCAGCTCACCCTGCTCGAGGGTGACATGGCTCCCGGACCCAACGGGACGCTCGCAGTCAAGCTAACCGTCGAGAACCTGTCGCAGACGGTGCCGGCCGGGGCCACCGGCGCCGACTGGTACATGACCTGGACCTACAACGGCACCGAGTACTTCGCCCAGGCGCAGATCGGCCCGGCACCGGGGGTGGCGCCGACGTTCGACGACGGGACCGTCAACAAGGTCGGCTCGAGCAACCAGTACCAGGCCGCCAACACCGACACCGGTAGCTTCAAGCTCGGCAAGGACGGGGTGGTCGAGATCGACGTCCCGCTCAAGAACGTGGGCAACCCGCCGGCGGGCGCGACGCTCAGCCAGCCGGCCGGGGCTACTTACATCGAGGTCGGCGTGCCTCCGAACCCGACCGGGGCGGGGGTGGCGTCCTTGCAGGGAGTCGACGCCGGCGGCCCGACCAACAACTACTCGGTCGGAAGCACGACCGGCACGAGCGGGTGCACTCTTCCCGAGTAGCGCCGGCTACCTGCATCGGCTGAGGTGCTGGGGGCGACTCAGCCGATGCAGGAGTAGTCGCCGTCGTAGGGGTGGCCGGCCCACTGGGTGATCTCCACCCCGCCGGCGGTGAAGGGCGCCAGCGAGCAGTCCGACACAGCGCCGCTCTCCCCGCGCGCGCCGGGCACCCAGTCGGGGAGGCTCGCCAGGTTGCCCGCCGCGGCACCTGTCGGCGTTCCCGTGATCTGGTTCCACTGGTAGCTCGTCGAGTAGATGCCGATCTGGTGCGCCGGCGAACCAGTGGCGGCTTGGGCGGCCGCGTTCACCGCGTCGACCATGCCCTGCAGGTCTGCAATGTTCATCGCCAGGCCGTCGGGGACTGAGCTGCTCTGCCAGCTGTTGCCCGTCTCCACGTCGAGCCATACCGGGTAGTTGAAGAGGCGACCTCCGGTAACGGAGTTGAAGTCGGAGAGATCACCAACGATGTCACCGCCGCTGTAGGCGATGCCCGCGACCATGTCGAAGCCGTAGATGTACGCGCAGGCTGGGCTGTTCGCGCCCGGGCCGGAGGGGCCTGAGGCATAGCCGCAATCGCCATCGGGCGTGGACGCGCTCGCATAGGCGCCGAGCTGGGTAGGTGACGGCCAGTCGGCCACACTGTTGCCGGGGTCGGCCGTGTTCAGGTACAGCTGCGCCAGAGCCTGCTTGGTCCCACCCGCCGACTGCTGGGCGTAGGCGAACTCGGCACCGAGGCAGGAGTTGTAGTCGTTGGCCAGGCCACCGTTCACTCCCACGATCGCGAACGCCTCGCCGGACGGGAGGCTCGTCCCCGGGCATTGCGGGTAGGAGACGTCGATCCCGGCCGGTTGGGCCGAACCTCCACCGCCTCCGCCGGGCTTGCCGTGGTTGGCCGCCCAGGCAGGGGTGGCGCCTGCGAGCAGTGTCGAGGCGAATGCGACAGCTGCCAGCGGCCGGGTGAACATCCTGCTTCTCATCGTTGTGCGTCCCCTCTCCGGCTGCAGCCGCCCTGCCTCCGTCGGCACCAGACTCTAGACGGCTGGCGCCTGCGCCGGTATCACGGCCGGCGGGACGGGGTGGCGGGGGACGGGTGGTGCCGACTGGACGGCTTACAGGCCAGCCATCGCCTTGAAGTCGTCGGTGGTGTTCACGTGAGGGAAAGGCTCGTCAGGAACGGCGATACCGAGCCCCTCGCAGATCGGGCCCCAACCGTCCGCCGGCCTCCACTCGATCAGGCGTCGCGGCTCGACCGAGTCGCGCACCGCTTGGTTGTGCGCTTCGTACGCGGCGATGGCGGCGTCTCTGTCAGCGTAGGACGGGGTGAACTTGTCGAGCATGTCCACCGACATCGCGAACCAGGGGTCGTCCGCGGTTCCCGGCCCGCGCTGCATCACCTTCAGGATCGTCTCGGAGAAGCTGCGCCACCACGCCGCGGCGTCGTCGCGGACCGAAAGCAGCACTACCGAATCCGGGAAAGCCCTGTGCAGGTCATCCCACACCGCTGCCGCCGGCCAGTCGACCGCGGCGGTGAACCCCTCGAGCATGGCTTCCCAGTCGGGTTGCTCGCCCCTGATCGCTCCGTGCCACAGCGCTATGTGTTGCGGCCTCGGGAACAACTCCGTCATGTGATAGCAGGTGCCCCCGAGCAGCTTCTCGAGCGCGATCTTCAACGAGTGGGTCCCGGTCCTGCCGAGCCCGGCTCCTACGACTGTGAGCCCCATGGCCGAGACGCTAGCCGGGACGTCACCCGGGCGGCGCTATCCGGTCTTGCTCTCCTCCTTGATGCCGGCCTTGCCCGCGAATACCTCGACGAGCTTCGAACAGAAGGCGGGGAGGTCGTCGGGCTTGTGGCTCAGAGCGTCGCGAGGAAGCCGAGCACAGCCTCGTCGAATGCTTCGGGCTGGTCGATGTTGGCGGCGTGGCCGGCTCCGGGGATGACGGCTTTGGTCGCTCCCGGGATCTTCGCCGCCATCACGTCCGCTGCCGTGAGGAAGGGCTTGTCGTCCGCGCCGACCAGCACAAGCGTCGGAACCTTTATGGTCGGAAGCGACTCGATGACGCTGGGGTCGCGCTGGGTGAGGATGTGCCGTGCGGCGAGCGCCAGACCACGCGCGCTGCGGTGCGGGTTGTCGCGGACCTCTGCGCTTTCGCCCAGCGCGGCAAGACCTTTCGTGTCGAGTTGGTCGGCGCGGCGGCGGGCCGTGTCGTTCCATTGCTCTCGCGGCTCGTCCCGCTTGTAGCCGGGGCCCGTGTCGCACAGGACGAGCGCCGTGACCCGCTTGGGGTAGCGGATGTTGAACGCCAGCGAGAGGTACCCGCCAAGCGAGAGCCCGCCGATGACGGCGGTCTGCTCGCCCACGGCGTCGAGGACGGCCGCCATGTCCTGCACGGAAAGCTCCTCGCTGTAGAGGGCTGGGTCGTCCGGCGAATCGCTCCTGCCGTGCCCCCGGATGTCCCAGGTGACCACTACCCGGTCCCGGGCGAGGGCCGGAAGGTTTCCGTTCCACATCTGGGTCGTCGCGCCGTAGCCGTGACTTAGCAGCAGCGCCGGCCCCCTGGCTTCGCCTGCGTGGGGGCCATGGACCTCGTAATGGATAGCGACGCCGTCGCGGTCGAGCTCGGGCATGGCGGTCAGCTCGTCCAGAAGCCGGCGAGGCGGGAAGCCTCCGCTTGTCCTTGGCGCAGCCCGGCCTCGTATGCCGCTCCCGTGCTCGCGAAGTCCATCAGGTTCATGCCCCACCCGCTGATTTCGAGCATCTCGGAGCCAGGAACGACACACTCGACTTCAGACCCGCCGTCACGGAGCATGTCCAGCTGCGCGCGGGTCGCGCCGAGCATGGCGTCGAGACCGGGGATCGCGAAGCCCTCGGGGACCTCGAGGACTGTGCAAGAGACGACTAGAACCGTGCCCGCACCCGCGGCCACATCGGCGTTGAGCATGTCGCGCAGCCCTCCATCCATCCAGCGCTTGCCATTGATGGTCACGGGTGGGAACACGCACGGCACCGCGCAACTGGACGCGATCGCCAGCTGTGCGTCGACGGCCGAGTCCGTTTCCCAAACCTTGAAACGACCTGTAGCCGTGTCGACCGCCGTGCACGCAAAGCCTTCGGGCCAATCGGCTCCCGCGAAGTCGGCGAAGCCGGCCAGCCAGCGGTCCTCGTCGACGGTGCTTGCTGCCAGAGCCATCTTCCCGAGGCGAGAGCGGATCTCCTCCGCTTCGTCGGGGTGGGCGGCGGCATCGGCGACGGTGGCGAGGAGGATCTCGAGATCCTGCGCCGCTTTCGCGGGGTCGCTGTCGCCCGCGAGCGGGCCGCCCTCGCTGGCCCGGTTCACGAGCTCCTTGGCCTCAGTCAGGTCCCCTCCGGATGCGAGCGTGAACCCCACGACCGATCCGGCCGACGTTCCGACGATCCTGTCCGCGGCGGCGATGTCGACGCCGTTCCGCGCGAGACCGACCAGCAGTCCGGCCTCCCACCCGATTCCGACCGGACCACCTCCACCCAGGACCACAGCACGTGTCATGCGCGGGAGGCTAACTGGGCAGAACTGCGACGGCCACTCTGACCGGGCGATCCGCAGCCAGGACCTTGGCTTAGTCTCGCCGGGTGCGAGTGCTCCTGACGTCGGTCGCGTACGAACGCTTCTGGCGGCAGTTGTCGCGGCCGGCGGTCGAGGCCTTGATCATGGAGAAAGACGGACGGCTGCGTACGGAAACCGGAGACACGGTCGACCGGGACGCGGCGGACCCCGAGGTCGCATGGGGAACCTCCGACCTGTATGCAGAAGGATCGCCCATCCGTTCGTTCCTCGGTCTGATCCGGCGGGCGCCGTCGCTGAAGTGGTTCCAGTCGCCGGCGGCGGGATTCGACGATCCCATCTTCGGCGAAATGGCTCGACGAGGTGTACGGATCACCAACGCGCACGTCAACGGCGTCCCGATTGCAGAGTTCGTGATGCGCGCGGTGCTCGACCACTTCCAGGCCGCCGGTCTCTGGCGGGACGCGGAGGCGGCACGGAGTTGGAAGACACACGACTGGCGGGAGATCAGCGGCACCACCTGGCTGGTGATCGGACTCGGATCGATTGGTGGCGGCGTTGCAAGGCGAGCGAGAGCCTTCGGGGCTGAGGTCATCGGCTGTAGGCGACATCCCGAACCCACGGATCCTGTCGACCGCTCTGTCCGGCTGGCAGAACTGGTATCTGTCGTCCCCGACGCTGATGTTGTCGTGCTCGCCGTGCCGGCTACTTCGGTGACGAAGGGTCTCGTCGGCCCCGCCTTCCTGAATGCGATGAAACCCGGGTCCCTGCTCGTGAACGTGGCGCGGGGAAGCCTGGTCGACGAGGACGCCTTGCTGGCGGCCCTCGAGCGGGGCGTCCCGGAGGCGGCGGTCCTCGACGTCTTTGCGACCGAACCGCTGCCAGCCGACCACCCGTTTTGGACACACCCTTCCGTGAGAGTGAGCCCACACAACTCTGCCGGAGGTACCGGTCGTTACGGCCGCCAGGCAGAGTTGTTCGAGATCAACCTCGACCTCTACTTGAGGGGTCGTCCGATGCAGAACGACATCACTGATCTGGCCGCCGGCTAGCGAAACGCGAACCCAAACCCAACGCGAACCCAACGGGCGAACTACACGGCAGCAATCCTGCGGATTGGTACGGCGTTGGTACGCCACTGGTACACCAGCGGTACAGCGCGTTCTTAAGGTCCCGACGTGATCGTGTCTTTTGTCCTGCGACTTCGCGCGGAGGAACTGGCGGAAGGCCGGATCACAGGAGAGATGGAAGAAGTTGTGTCCGGTGAGCGAAGAGCGATCCGGAGCCTCGACGAAGTGAACATGTTCTGCATCGAGTGTGGACAAAAGTTCGAGCCTGGCTCGACTGAGGAGGGCAGCAATGTCAAGTGACCAGGGTCGGCCCGGAACGACGGGCCGTGGTGGAGGCGTTATGCGGCGCGGGCGTAACGCCGAGGCGCCGCGTTTTCGCGCTTGGAGTTGGCGGGTGGTGGCAGCGACATCGCTCGTGATGTGGGGTGTGTTGGGCGCGATGCAGACCACCGCAGCCAGCGCCTCCACCGCAGCGACCAGCGGTGGCGCGGCCTCGAAGGCGCCGCATCCGGCGAAGCACACCGCCAAGCCCGCGCCGGCGCCGACCAAGCCCACCTCCTCGGGGACGGGTTGGAGCCAGACGGCGTTCAACGCGAGGCACACCTCGCCGGCCAACAAGGCGGGTGTGATCACGGCCTCGTCGAAGATGAATTTCGCGACGACCAATCCGGTCGTCTTCACGGTGAACACCTTTGCTGACGACGCTTCAGGCACTGCGGCCAACTGCGCGTCAGGCAGTGCGACGCCCTGCACCCTTCGCGACGCGGTAGCGGCCGCCGACGACAGCTCGACCGTCCAGGCCGCTGTCATCAAGCTGGCACCCGGTCTCTACCAGCTGGTGTACGGGACCCTCAGCCTCACCAACCCCAACGGCACCCTCGTCGAACCGACGAGCGGTGACGCGTCCGGGACGGTCGTGGCGATCCCGGAGGGTTCCGACCCCGCGGGGCCCGCTGGCGCGGTCTCCACTCCGGTGGTCTCCCAGACGGACAACGCCGACAGCGCCACAAGTGACTACACCGTCGACTTCACCACCTCGGTGGGTGGCGCGCTTCCGGGCTCCTCGACGATCACGATCGCCGCTCCGGCGGGCACGGTCCTGCCAGCGAGCGGTTATACGGTGACGGACGAGATTTCCAGCGACTTCAGCCCGACTGTCGCGTCGGTCAGCCGCTCGAACAGCGGCTCCACCGCCACGCTGACGCTCACCCCGGCTACCGGATACCCCGAGGTGCCGCCGGCGCAGGCTCTTCATGTATCGATCCCCGGGGTGCAAAACCCGACGGCGACCTCGCCTGCGAACCTGACCGTTGCGACCAGCGCGGACACGACCCCGGTGTCGTCGATCGACTACAGCATCGTCGCTGCCAGCGGCGAGGTCACCGGAGTCTCGGCCAGCACGAGCTCGCTGGCCGCTCAGGCGACCGGGACGACCTACACGGTCAACTTCACGCCCGCTACGGCATTGTCCGGTGACGCCACGCCGGCGGACACCGTAACGATCACAGCTCCTGCGGGAACCGACTTCACGTCCAGCACCGCGACCGACTACACGGCGTGCTCCGGCTCCGGATGCACCCCCTCTGCGGTTTTCGCCTCGGCTGCTCCAGCCGCGGGTCCCGGCTCGAGCACCGACAACCAGGTGGTCCTCACGTTGGCGGCTGGTCAGAGCCTTCCCGCCGGCCAGCCAGTTAAGGTCCAGGCTGCAAATGTGACGAACCCGCCCGCACCGTCCGCGGCCGAGGTTCTCAGCGTCGTGACCTCACAGGACACCACTCCCACGTGGTCGTCTGCGTACTCGACCACAGCTTCCAGCGACGGGAGCATCTTCTCGATCGACACGTCGTCGAACAGCGGTCTCAGCGAGATCAACAGCCTGAGCCTGGTCGGCGGCGCCACGTCCAATGGCGCCGGCGTCTACCAGGGCAGCAACGGCCCGGTTGAGCTCGACAACAACAACTTCTTCGACAACTACGCCAGCAGTGACGGCGGCGGTGCTTATGTCGACGGCGTTGCTTACCTGTCGAACGACACATTCAGCACTGAGAGCAGTTATGACGGCGGGGGTCTGTACGCCCACAGCGGCAGCGACGTCCTGGTCAACAACGTGACCTTCGACTACAGCTACGCCGGTTACGGTGGCGGTGCCGACTTCGAGGGAATCCTCTCCGGCTCGGGTGTCACCGCCAACTACGACAGCGTCGGCTATAGCAGCGAGTACGGCGGAGGTCTCTACCTCGACACTTACGACACCCAGCTGAGTGGCGTCACCGCCAACTACGACTCGGCCGCCAGCGGTGGTGGCATTTACGAGTATGACTACTCCGCCACTCTCACCAATGTCGTGGCCGACCATGACACGGCGAGCAATGAGGGCGGAGGCTGGTACGAGGATGCGTACACGGTCACGCTCAACTCGTCGCCGGGCTTTGTCAACGACTTCTCGAATGACTCGTCCTACGACGGCGGCGGCATCTACATCGACGACTACAGCGATATCCTGTCCAACGTCACGGCCAACAACGACACGGCCTCCGACGAAGGTGGTGGAATCAACATCGACTTCACCGCCGGCGCTCACTTCACCAATGTCTCCGCCTCCGGTGACACCGCCTATAACGGCGGCGGGGTCTATGCCTACGAGGTTTCCGGCAACCTCACGTGGAACGGTGGCACGCTCGGATCCGCCATCGCCCCGAGCTCTACCGCATCGTGCTCCAGCGGGACGGCGTCCTCCGACACCGCCAGCTACGAGGGCGGCGGGTTCTATCTGGAGGACAGCAGCTACAACGGCACGATCGCCCTTAACGGACTCACCATCGACGGCAATGTCGCGGAATACGGCGGTGGTTTCTTCAACGACTACAACTACGAGTCGGGACTCACAATCACCAACTCAAACATGTCCGGTAACGCTGCATGCGACGACGGCAGTGGCGAAGGAGGCGGCATTTGGGGCGGCTACGCCGTACCAAGCCTCGTTAACACGACCGTCGACTACAACTACGCCGACAGCGATGGGGGCGGTGTATATCTCTACCCCGAGTACGAGTACAGCAGCTTCGACATGACCGGAGGGTCGCTGTCGAACAACCAGGCTCCCTATGGGGTTGGTGGTGCCCTAGCTATCTACGATTACGACAACTACTCGACGACGACCCTGTCAAATGTGACCGTCGACCACAACAGCGCCACGTACGGCGGTGGTATCTACAACGACGGAGGCGTGCTGAAGGTCGTCGGAGGGTCTCTCTCCAATGACACCGCCAGCTCCTCGAGCGGTGGTTGGGGTGGCGCCCTGGTCGACGAGCAGGACGAGCCCGAAGTCACCAACATCTCCGGTGCGACCCTGGCCAACGACAGCGGCACAGGCGACCCTGGATACAACGGTGCCGGTGCCATATACGAAGCTGGCTACGAGCAGCTCACACTGACGAATGACAGCTTCTCCGCTGACAGCGGTGACTGGGGGGGAGCCCTCTACGTGGATGACTACGACGAGGCCGTCCATATCACCGGTTCGACTTTCTCGGGCAACACCGCTCCCGGGACGACGGCTGACAACGGTGGGGGAGGCGCCATCTACAACGACGGATGGTTGACGTCGCTGACCAACGACACCCTGACGGGTAACTCGGTGACCAACGGTTCCGGTGGTGCGATTTACAACGACTACAACCTCGACATGTCCGAGGTGACGGTCGCCTCCAACACGGCTTCCACCGGTGCGGGTGGCATCGACGACGAGTGGACCGCCACGGCGGGTTACTCGATCCTCTCTGGCGACACTCCCGTCGAGTGCGCCGGTGACGGCCTCCCGTTGGGATCCGCGGGCTACAACGTGGTGTCGGATACAACCTGCGGCGTTCAATCGCAGGGTGACAACACGGGCGTCAACGCCAACGTCGAGCCCCTGGCCGACAACGGTGGGCCCACCGAGACGATGGCACTGCCGGTCAACAGCCCGGCTGTCAACATCAAGGTGGCGAATAGCTGCCCGAGCAGCTACGACCAGCGTGGAGATGCCCGCCCGACCAGCATCCTGGGGGTCACCGGTTGTGATGCCGGTGCTTACCAGAGCCCGGCCGTGCTACCGCACGGCTACTGGCTGGCAGCCTCCGATGGTGGAGTCTTCACCTTCGGCGACGTCGGGTACTACGGCTCCAAGGGCGGTCAGCATCTGAACGCCCCGGTCGTCGGCATCGCAGAGACGCCCAGCGGCAAGGGATACTGGCTGGTCGCTTCCGACGGTGGTGTGTTCAACTTCGGTGACGCCACCTATTACGGCTCCAAGGGCGGCCAGCACCTGAACGCCCCAATAGTCGGGATCGCGGCGGCACCAAACGGCATGGGTTACTGGCTGGTCGCCGCAGACGGTGGCGTGTTCAACTTCGGACCAGGAGCCGCCTTTTATGGCTCCGAAGGCAGCACGGTGCTGAACAAACCCGTCGTTGGCATGGCGGTCACAGCAAGTGGCAACGGTTACTGGCTGGTCGCCTCCGACGGAGGGGTGTTCACCCACGGTGATGCCGGATACTTCGGTTCCGAGGGCAGCCAACACCTGAACTCCCCGGTCGTGGGCATGGCGTCCCCCGACCAGGGTGGCTACTGGCTGGTCGCCTCCGACGGTGGCATCTTCAGGTTCGGTGACGTCGGGTTCTTCGGCTCGCACGGCGGGTCGCCATTGAACAAGCCTGTAGTGGGCATGGCGGCGCCTGATCTGGGTGGCTACTGGCTGGCGGCCTCCGACGGTGGCATCTTCAACTATGGGGATGCCGGGTACTTCGGCTCCAAGGGTGGTCAGCATCTGAACGCCCCGGTCGTCGGTATGTCCGGCTTCTAGCAACCGAGCTCAACTCGATCGGTGGCCCCGTTCCCCTGACAAGGGGGGCGGGGCCACCGGCGCGTACAAATCTCAGATGTTCCTTAGAGGCGGCCCGCTCAGCTGATAACCTCCCGACCCGATGGGTTCGGTCGGGGGACTTCCCCTCGAGTTCGAGCAAGGGCAGCAGAGGGGCATGAATCTGGATCATCGGGTGGGCATAGCCTCATCCCAGACGGTGAGCCGCGCAGCGGAACTCGCGCGCGTGCAATCGCTGTTCGAGCAGGCCCGCCACGGGCAGGGCGGAGCTCTGTTCATCGAGGGGCAACCTGGTAACGGCAAGACGGCTCTCCTCGAGAAGGCACTTGCCACTGTCGGGGGCATGGTTGTCCTGCGTGTCGACGGCATAGAGGTCGAGAGCACCTTGGCTTCCGCCGGATTGTCCCGACTGCAGCGTCGCCTGAAGAGGTTCGCCCCGACCAGGTCCCCCGGCCGACCTGCGTGGGACGACCCGCTAGGGGCCGGCCTGGTCCTACTCGAGCAGCTGTGCCGACTCTCGGAGGATCGGCCGGTGGCCGTCGTGGGCGATGATGCTCACTGGCTGGATAGATTCACTCTGGATGTGTTCGGAATCGTGGCTCGACGAATCGAGGAGCAGCCGATTGCTTTCTTGCTGGCAGGCGAGCCCCAAACGCGAGCCAACCGGAGCCTGACGGGAGTCGATGTGATCGTGCTCGACGAGGCGTTCGGGGCCAAGTCGCTCCTCGAACCGGGCTACGGCCGGGCAGGGTTCGCCGAGGTGGCGATGCTGGGCGAGTTCGCCGTGCGAACCAGTGGGCGGCCGGTTCGCATCAGCGACGGTTTGGCCGCGACCCTCCTGAAGGTGGTGGCGCTCAAAGGACACGTTCCGGCAGAAGAGGTGGAGGAGATCCTCTGGCCCGGCGCCCAGCCGGGCCTCGGTCGTGCACGCATGCGCAATGTTGTCCATCGGATCAGGACGTCCTGCGGGCCCCTGGTCGTGCGGGACGGGCGGACACTCCGACTGGCCCCCGGTGTCCGAGTCGACGTGCATGTCTTCGAGGAAACAGCGATCAAGGCGATCGTGGCCGTCGAATCCGGCGTCGTGGACGCCGCGGAGATGGCATGGGATGCGATATCGCTTTACACGGGTGAACTGCTACCCGTCGACCGACACGCGGACTGGGCCGCCGCGGCCCGTGAACGCCTCGCCCGGCTGTACTTTTCGCTGTTCGACACCCTCGAGATGGACGCGAGCAAGCGTGGTGAAATCGCCGAGGCTCTACAGGTCATCGAGCGCGCCATCGAACTCGACCCCTACGACGAGGCTCGTTATTTGAGGGGTGCCAAGCTCCTGGCAGGTCGAGGATCTACCAGCCTGGCACTGTCAATGATCCGTCGGGGACAAGCCGCCATGGGCCGGCTCGGGTTGCCGACCTCCCCGGCGGTTGCAGAGATGCTGGAGACGCTGTCCGAATGAGGCAACCGAGGGGCGATCTTTCTCTCAGGCCCGCTTCATAACCGTCCGATATTGAACCAAGCATGCGGTTGCGCGCTTCCCGCCTAGCTCAGCTCGCCGGCCTCGTCGCGCTTCTCGCCGGCTTCCTCGCCGCGCCCGCCGCGCCGGCAGTGGCCGCTTCGAGCCCGCAGACTCCGCCGGCCAACCCCTATTCGCCGGCGTACGGACACCCCTACCGCCACGGGGTCGTGCCGACCATCGCTACAGCGAAGAAGATGCATGCCTACGAGCAGGCACAGGCGAGCACGACCGCGAGTTCGAGCAACACCCTGTCGTACGGCGGAGGGATCGACGGCATCGGGGTGACGAGTGGTACCCCGAAGGTGTACCTCGTCTTCTGGGGTTCGCAATGGGGTACGCAGGGAACCGACGGCAACGGCGACCTCACCTTCACCGGTGACTACGACAACGGGGCACCGTACATACAGGAGATGTTCAAGGGACTCGGCACCGGCAGCGAGCTGTGGTCGGGAACCATGACGCAGTACTGCGATGGTTCGGTCGGTACCGGTGCGACGACGTGCCCGGCCGGCTCGGCACACGTCGGTTTCCCTCTGGGCGGGGCACTCGCCGGCGTCTGGTTCGACAACTCTTCGGCTGAGCCGCAAACGGCGAGCGATACTGAGATCGGACAGGAAGCGGTCGCCGCAGCGGCCCACTTCGGGAACACCACAGCGGCTTCCAACCGCTACGCCCAGTACTTCGTGCTTTCGTCTCCCGGTACGGATCCCGACGGATACCAAAGTCCACGGAACGGCTTCTGCGCGTGGCACGACTACAGCGGGGATTCATTCACGGGAGGTCCGGTGACATCGCCGTACGGCGACGTCGCGTTCACGAACATGCCTTATCTCATGGATGTCGGGAGTGCGTGTGGCCAAGGATATGTCAACTCTCCCGGCACTCTTGACGGGTACAGCATCGTCGCAGGGCACGAGTATGCCGAAACACTCACCGACCAGAACCCAGCCGGAGGGTGGACGAGCGCTTCGGGCAACGAGGATGCGGACGAGTGCGCCTGGGGGCTGAACAATGGGCCTTCGGCCGACGTGACGATGGCCACCGGCTCGTTCGCGATGCAGTCGACCTGGTCCAACGACACCAACCAGTGCGCCCTTTCGCACCCCGACGGCACCATGACGATCCTTTCCGGGAACTCCCAGAGCGCCACCGTCCAGGCCGTCTACGGCGCACTCGAGGTCAACGTCACCGACCCCTACGGCAACCCCGTAACGGGGCTCTCGGTGACCTTCACCGCTCCCACATCGGGACCCACCGCCACGTTCGGTTCGCCCTGTTCCGGAAGCCGCTGCGTTGTCGCCACAGACTCGAAGGGGAACGCCACTTCGCCGGCGCTGACCGCAGGCACTACAGCTGGTTCGTTCAGCGTGAGCACGTCGGCTGTTGGGGTGGCCACGCCATCTTCGTTCAGCCTCGACAACCTGGCGGGCAACCCATCCAAGATGGTGCTCGAGGCCGGCAACTCCCAGAGCGCGGCGGTCGGTACCGCATACGGGACCCGGCTGGAGGTCAAGGTGACGGACTCCTTCGGGAACGTGGAACCCGGCGTCTCTGTGGCGTTGTCGGCTCCGTCATCAGGCGCGAGCGTGACGTTCGCCTCCTGCACTGGAGGTAACCCTCAACCCTACGAATGCACCGTGTCGACGGATTCGAACGGCAACGCCACCTCGTCCGTAGTGACGGCCAACACCACCACGGGTGCGGTGGCGGTTTCAGCCGTCTCGGGTGCCGCCTCGACCGCCTTCTCCCTCACCAATATCGCGGGTTCCGCCGTATTGGTTTCAGTGGTGGGCGGCTCGGGTCAGCAGGCGCTCGCCGCCGGCGGGTTCGCCTCCCCCCTGAGCGTGAAGGTGATCGACGGCAATGGCAACCCCGTCGCTGGCGCCCAGGTGACCTTCTCAACGCCCAGTGGTGGGCCGACCGCAACCTTTGCGCCGTGCGCGGGGGGAAATCCCACGGTTAACCAGTGCGTGGTGGTTGCTGACGCAAATGGTGTCGCGACTTCTTCAGCCTTGGCAGCGGGCACCGCTGCAGGCCCCTTCAGCGTGACCGCAGCCGTGACTGGTGCCCTTTCCGTCCCGTTCCAGCTGACCAACTTGCAGAGCGGTTACTACCTGGTGGCGTCGGACGGTGGGGTTTTCGCCTACGGGGGAGCCCCCTTCGACGGCTCGCAGGGCGGCCAGCACTTGAACGCTCCGATCGTGGGGATGGCTGTTGCACCGGGAGGCGGCTACTACCTGGTGGCCTCCGACGGCGGGATCTTCGCCCTAGGTGGAGCGCCCTTCTACGGTTCGCACGGCGGGTCGCCGTTGAACAAGCCGATAGTGGGCATGGCGGTGGCACCCGGCGGCGGCGGGTATTACCTGGTCGCGTCGGACGGTGGGATCTTCAACTACGGACCGGGGGCGGTGTACTACGGTTCGCACGGCGGGTCGCCGTTGAACAAGCCGATCGTCGGAATGTCAGTCGACCCCGCGACCGGTGGCTACTGGCTCGACGCCTCCGACGGTGGGATCTTCAACTACAACGCTCCTTTCTACGGGTCCACGGGCGGCGCCCCGATCAACGCGCCGATGGTCGGCGTGGCGCCGTCTGCGTTACCGGTCAGCTTCTAACCGGCGCGGGAAACCAGCTCGTCAAGGCCTCGGTCATCTCGGCGCGCACCGGCGCTCCCGAGATCACGACGTCGACCATGGTCACCGAGGTATGGGTGTGCCCGCGCGCCCGGATCCGCCGCACAGGCACCCCGGCAGCCTCGAGCGCGTCGGCGTATGCCTGACCCTCATCGCGCAGGGGGTCGAAGTCGGCTGTCACGATCGCGGCCGGCGGAAGGCCTGAGAGCTCACCCCGTAGCGGCGCGACACGAGGATCCTGACGGTCTGCTGGCTCGACGTAGTGGTCGAGGAACCAGCGCATGAGCGCGGCGGTGAGGATGTACCCTTCGGCGTTCTCCTGGTACGAGGCGTGTCCCATGTCGCAGTCCGTTACGGGAGTGAGCATGAGTTGCCCGAGGATGTCAGGCCCGCCCGCGTCACGGGCAAGCTGGCACACTACCGCGCAGAGGTTGGCACCGGCGCTCCAGCCGGCGACGGCCAGCTGTCCGGGTATACCTCCGAGCTCGGTCGCGTGCGAAGCGATCCACTCGACTGCCGCGAACGCGTCATCGACCGCGGCGGGGAAGCGGGCTTCGGGAGCGTGGCGGTAGTCCACCGAGACGACCACCGCGCCCGACCGGACGCAGAGATCGCGGCACAACGGCTCGTCAGAATCCTTGGCACCCAGGACCCAGCCACCCCCGTGGAAGTAGGCGACCACGGGATGCGGCCCGGGGCCTTCCGGCCGGTAGAGGCGGTACTCCAGGTCGCCGGCTGGGCCCGGGAGCACGCCGTCGACGATCTCGCCGACTTCTGGGCCCGGGGGACGCTGAGTCGCGATCGCGTCCATAAAGGCCCGTGCATCGGCTACGGGAAGCGATTCGATCGGGGGAAGCCCGAGGGCTTCCATCGTTTGCAGCACGAGGGCCACGTCCGGCTGCATGCGGCGAACGACGCCATCTTGGCATTGTGAGCCTCCGGGTCCGTTCAGCTCGAAGCCGAGGTAGCCGTTCGCCGCTACGTCATCGCACGCGCCGCGGTAGTTGTCGACACCTCCGATATAGGGGAGAAACACCCGGGGCTTGCCCGGAACGTTGGCCCCCATGTACCACGAATTCGCCAGCGGGTACAGGGTGATGGCCGCGCAGTCGTCACAGTGCTGGTTCCAGCCCGCCTCGGCTGTCGGGGTGGGCTCGATGGTCTCGAAATTGTGTTCGCGCATGTACTCGAGGCAGTCGGCGATCCAGTCGGCGTGCTGTTCGATGGACACGACCATGTTGGACAGGACCGAGGGGCTCTGGGGTCCGGTGATCGCAAAGAAGTTGGGGAAGCCCACCGCGGTCAGGCCGAGATAGGTCGAAGGGCCGTCCGCCCATTTCTCCTTGAGCGTCAGACCCTCGCGGCCGGTGATGTCCACCGACACGAGGGCTCCGGTCACCGCGTCGAAGCCGGTGGCGAAGACGATCGAGTCGAACTCGAAGGACTCGTCCACAGTGTCGACACCTGTCTCGGTGATCGTGGAAATCGGTGTCTTGCGAAGGTCCACCAGGTGCACGTGGGGCAGGTTGAACGTCTGGAAGTAGTTGGTGTCGAGGCAGGGCCGTTTGGTCCCGAACGGGTAGTCCTTGGGGGAGAGCGCCTCGGCGGTGTCGGGATCGTCGACGATCGAGCGGATCTTCTCTCGGATCATCTCCGAGAGGATGTCGTTGGAGGCGAGGTTCACACCTTGGTCGGCGAACACGCTCAGGATCGCGAAGAGCTCTCCCGCCTCCCATGCCGCCTCGAACCGCTGGCGCCTGACCTCCTCCGGAGCGGTGACGCCCATGATCGCCGTCATCTCTGTCGGGACTCCGCCGCGCGACCACCTCGCAGACTCGCGGTAAGCCTCGCGGTCCGCGGCAAGGGCGGCCAAGCGCTCCGGATCTGGAGGGCCGTTGTGCGCCGGAACCGAGAAGTTCGGGGTCCGCTGGAACACGACGAGCTGCGAGGCCTCCTCGGCGATCAGAGGGATCGATTGGATGCCCGACGACCCGGTGCCGATGACGGCCACTCTCTTTCCCGTGAAATCCACCTTGTGGTGGGGCCACCGGCCGGTGAAGTAGACCTCCCCCTGGAAGCGGTCGACTCCCTCGATGTCGGGGGCCTTCGGCAGCGACAAGCAGCCGGTAGCCATCACGTAATGACGGCACACGACGGTGTCGCCCTTGTCGGTAACCAGCCGCCAGCGGTTGGCATCCCCGTCCCACACTGCCGAGTCGACGCGGGTCGAGAAGACGATGTCCCTGCGAAGGTCGTAGCGGTTGGCTACGTGCTGCAGGTAGGACAGGATCTCCGGCTGCGTGGCGTACTTTTCCGACCAGCTCCATTCGCGTTCCAGCTCCGGATCGAAGCTGTAGGCATAGTCAGTGGTCGGGATGTCGCAGCGGGCCCCCGGGTACCGGTTCCAGTACCAGGTGCCGCCGACGTCGTCGGCCGACTCGAAGACCTTCGCGGAGAACCCTAGCCCGCGTAGTCGGTGCAGCAGGTACAGGCCGGCGAAGCCGGCGCCTACGACGACTACGTCGAGTTCGGTGTTGTCGGTCTTTGCCACGCCGTTCGTCGTTGCCACCGTGAAATCCCCCGTTCATCCGACCAGCGGCGCCCTGCATGCGGCGCCGGGTGCAGTCTCTCACCGCCGGCGCCGTTCGGTCGAGACAGGGCGGGGACCCCGGATTGATCCCGCTGCTAGAACCCAGCCGGGGCGCTCGGCAGGGCGACGGCACCGGCCTCTTGGAGAAGATCGGTGGCCACCTTGTGGATCGGTGCCAAACCGCCGGCGAGGCCGAGCCCGCCGGTGACCGACGCCAACCCTGCCAGGGTGCCGATAGCCAGGCGAGCAGGGATCAGGCGCGACGCTCGCGCGACCGACACCTGGATCACTTCCTCCTCACGCAATGCCGAGAGGACGGACCCCACGTTGCGGATCATTACGTCGGTCCAGGTCCCGTTCGGTCCAATGCCCGCGAGGACCTCCGCCAGCCGCCACGGCGGCATCACAAGCGGCTCGGGCGCCCGCGACGCGGGTTCGTCGAGCCCGTCTAGGAGAAGCACTCGCGGTGGGTCGGTGAGGAAAGTCTCGATGTCGCCGGCCGGGACCGCTGGGCTGAAGAGGAACCCTTGCAACAGGTCGCAGGCGTGGTCGGAGAGAAACTGGAGCTGGCTTTGCGTCTCGACCCCTTCGGCGACCACCGACAGGCCGAGGCTGTGGGCCAAGTCGATGACCGCCCCGACGATCGGGGCGCCTCCGCCGGTGTCGATCTTGCGCACGAAGGAGGGGTCGATCTTGATGGCATCCACCGGCATGTCGGTCAGGTAGGTGAGGGCGCTGTAGCCCGTGCCGAAATCGTCGATTGAGCAGCGCACGCCCATCTCACGAAGGTCGCCGAGGCTGCGAGCGGTCTCCTTCATGTGCTCGATCAGCACGCTCTCGGTGACTTCGAGCTCCAGCAGCGTCGGGTCGAGCCCGGTGCGGGCGAGGACGTTCTCGACTATCCGCACCACCGACTGGCGTACGAACTGGCGGGGGGACACATTGACGGCGACGGGGAGGCGCGGGTAGCCCTTCTCCTGCCACTCCTTCGCCTGCAGGCAGGCGCTCTCGAGCACCCACTCGCCGAGCGACGCGATCAGGCTGGTCTCCTCGGCTAGCGGAATGAACGCCGACGGCGGGATGAAGCCGAGACGCGGGTGGTGCCACCGGGCCAGTGCCTCGACACCTTTGATCTCCAACCCCCCGAGCCCGAACTTGGGCTGGTAGTGCACCGCCATCTGGCCTCGCTGAAGCGCCCCCCGCAAGCTCGACTCGAGCACGAATCGCAGCTCGGCACGGGCGCTCATCGCGGAGTTGTAGACCATGTAGGTGCTTCTGCCGGCCGCTTTGGCCTGGTACATGGCCGTGTCGGCGTTCTTCATGAGGGTTTCACCGTCCGTTCCGTCGTCCGGGTGGATCGCCACGCCGATGCTGGTCTGAACCGGCAGCAGTTTGTCGCCGACGTGGAACGGCTCTGCGAATGCGCCAAGTAGCCGATGCGCCAGGTTGGCCGCGCGTTCCTTGCCCCCAACGTCGGGCATGAGGATGGTGAACTCGTCTCCGCCCATACGCGCGAGGACGTCGCAGGAGCGGAGCCGAGATTGCAGTCTCTGCACTACTGCCTGCAGAACTTGGTTGCCAACGGCGTGGCCGAGGCTGTCGTTGATGCTCTTGAACCGGTCGAGATCCAAGAACATCACCGCCAGGCTGCTGCCGCCGCGACCGGCCTCGATGAGCGCCGCGTCGAGGCGGTCGTCAAAGAGCTTGCGGTTGCAGACACCAGTCAGGGGATCGTGCTGCGCGCGGTACTCCGCTGAAGAACGGGCGAAGACCAAATAGAGCAGGTAAAGCACGATCAGTATCGGCAGCACTACCGAACCAGTCGCGAGAACCGCCAGGTTCGCGCGAGCGTGCAGAACCACTGTCGTCGCCAGCGTTGCTGGAGCTACCAGCGCCGCCACGAGGATCATGGCGATCTGGGCCCAGCCTGGTGGTGAGGAACGGAACGGCACGGGGTCCAGAGGGCGACGCTGACTCGGGTGCAAGATGGCGCACGCCCACAGGCACAGGCCCAACAGCTCGACTGCGTCAACGGGAACCGAGGACCACTGCGCGCCGGCGAGATATAGGGACGTCGCCGCGGCGTGGGCCACGAACAGGCACGCGAACCCACCCAGCAGGTAGCGGTAGGCGATGGGCTGGCGGTGTCCCGGCGCGCTGGTGCTGCAGCCCATCCACAGCATCAGGAAAGCCAGCAGAGGAGCGGCCATCGTCGAGAGCTCCCGTCCGGGATACCAACCGAGCTCCGGAACGACGAACAGGGCGACCAACGGCACCATGAGGGCGAGGATCGAAACGGCGGCGCCCGCCAACGATTCGACCCAGCGACCCGGCAGGCGTTGATGCAGCGCGAGAGCCAGGCCGGCGACGGCCACTGCCTCGCCGCAGATCGTCAGCGACAGCGAAAGGGCGGAGGGTGCGGCGAAAGTCGCGAGGTCGCCCCGCCCGACGATCACGCCGGCGACGTTCGCGGCGAGTCCGAGGGTGATGATCCCCCACGGAGCCAGCCACTCGAGCCCAGCCCGGCCGTTAGACCACAGGCCGTAACCGGCAGCACCGCACACGAGCACCGCGACGACAACAGCGGTGAAACCCGGGTCGGTCACGGTGGCGAGCCGAATGCTCCCCGCTATCGCTGTGATCACTACAGCTGCCTTCATCCGCTGCCTACCCTTTTGCCCCTTGTCGATCCGATCTCTCTGATGCGGACCAGTGGCGACTGATGGTGTGCCGGCAATCACACAGCGACATAAACGGAGGCTCAATCAGGTTCTCGGTTCACGCTTTGCCTGTTTGCACCTTCGCCGTCTTCCGGGTAGGTGCGATTGTGAACAGCCTTTGGGCGCAAAACCGGTAAAGGGGGTCCATCGTCTGGCCGAATCCCTTGTCCAATGGGGAAGACCGACCCGCAGCGGGAGGAGCAGTGATCGACACTGCGTCCGTCGACACGAGCGCCGGCTCGTCGTCTGAGCTAGCGCTGCTCGGCGAGCGTCTGCAGGCTCACTCCAAAGAGGTTGCCAACGCGGTGCTCGACTGGTGGCTCGCCCGCCATCCTGAGTCGAAGCGCACTTCCGACATGCACGTGCGCGACGACATCCTCCGTACGACGTGCCTCGGAGCCACGACGCTCGGTCGTTTCCTGGTCACAGGGCAGCTTCCCAGCTCGAAGGAACGCGACGACATGGCTGCTCCGGGCGCGGCGCCTCTCCACGACACGATCTCGATCGGGGAGCTGACCAAGCTGTACCTCGCCTGGCGCGATATCACGTGCGAGCGGCTTGCTCTGTACGCAACTCAACTCGGAGTCGGCAAAGAGGCTCTGCGCTCGGCTCAGGACATCGCCAGAGTGGGATCGGACAGCTCGATCGTCAACGTGATCCGGCAGTTCGACGCAGCCCACCGGAGGTTGAGGGAGCAGCTGGCACACAACGCCGTGCACGACGGGCTGACCGGGCTGCCCAACCGGACGCTGCTCGTCGACCGCCTCGATCAACTGGTCGGCCAGCCGCATCGCCGGCAGCGGTTCGCAGCCCTGTTCATAGACATCGACCGGTTCAAGTCGGTCAATGACCTCGCGGGCCACGCGACCGGCGACGAACTGTTGATTGCGGTGGCGACCCGGCTGCGAGGCGTGGTGCGAGTTGGCGACACCATCGCCCGCCTCGGCGGCGACGAGTTCGTCATCCTCTGCCCTGACCTCGCCGACCCTTTGCGGGAGGCATCGGCGGTGGCGGAGCGGGTGACCGCGGTGATCGGCCAGCCGTTCCATTTGGGTGACCCGCCGCAGGACTTCTACGTTTCCGCCAGTGTGGGGGTCGGACTGGCAGCTCCGGGAGACAGTGCCGAGTCGTTGTTGTCCCGTGCGGATGCTGCGATGTATGCGGCGAAGAACCGCGGCGGATGCGGCCATCAGATCTACGACGAGAGCGTCGACCGGAGCATCAAGCGGCGCCCCGAACTGCTCAACGACCTACACGGTGCGGCCGACCGCGGGGAGATTTCGATCCACTACCAGCCGGTCGTCGACCTAGCCAGCGGGGACGTGGTCTGCATGGAGGCGCTGGCACGCTGGCACCACCCGCAGTTCGGCCCGGTCCGCCCGGACGAGTTCATCCCCCTCGCCGAGGAAAGCGGGGTCATCAACGGGCTCGGAAGGTGGGTTCTCTCGCGCGCGCTGCGGGATTGCGCTCGCTGGAGACGGGCCGGAAGACCGGGCGTCGGCGTCGCTGTCAACGTCTCCGGGCGCCAGTTGGGCGACGAGGGTCTCGCTGAGTACATCGCCGGCATCCTCGCGGAGACCGGTTTGAAGCCCAGCGCCGTCACGCTCGAGATCACCGAGAGTGTGATCGTCACCGTCGAATCGGCCGCACAACGGGTACTTCGTGACCTGAAGGCGACAGGGGTACGGCTGTCGATCGACGACTTCGGGACCGGATACTCGTCCCTCGCGTACCTACGCTGCCTGCCGATCGACGTCCTGAAGGTCGACCGCAGCTTCGTGTCCGGTCTGGGTGAGGAGGGCAGGGACACGGCGATCGTCACCGCCATGGTCGAACTGGCCCACAGCTTGAAGCTCGCCGTCGTCGCCGAGGGCGTAGAGACGCCCACGGAGTTGGAGATGGTCAAACGGGCCGGATGCGACGAGGCGCAGGGCTACCTCCTCGGGCGGCCAGAGCCGCCGGCGCAATCCTGCGCCAACGACTGACCCATACCGGCGAGTAGTCACAACGGGCTATTTATACGTGGACCGCTACAGGAGATAGCAGGCCCGAACCGATACTTCCCGCGATGGCGATCCGTTGGGGGGCCCCGGCCGTGGCTCTGCAAGGCGGGGGGCGGCGCGGCGACCGGCGAGTGCGGCGCGGGACGATCGCCAATGCCCTGCGCCGGGTGCCGGTCGCGATCGGCTGCGGAGGGGTGGCCGCCCTGTCGCTCGCGGCGACGCAGCGCGGAGCCACTGAACGTGTCTCGACCAATGTCGTCACGATCATGGTCGTCGCCGCGCTTCTTGTACATGGGCCGCGTCGCCGCGATCTTCTCAGGCGCACCCGGCTGTTCCTGCTGGCGGCCCTGGGCACCGCATTCACCGCTGCCGTTTTGCCTCCGCTGTACGACGCCGTCGTCGGCCACGCTCCGCCAACGCCCTGGATCTCGGACTACATAGGGCTCGGCTACGTGCCGTTCGCCGTCGCGGGGCTGCTCTCATTCCCGACGGCGTCACCGAGACTTGGTCACCGTGCCAGGGCACTCGCAGACGGGCTGCTCGCCGGGACCTCGCTCTGGTACCTGCTTCTCACCCTCGGAGTGAGCCGCGGGACCGACGGACGAGGAATCGCTGGCGTCGTTGCCCTCGCCTACCCAGTCGGCGACGTATTCGTTCTCTCCGCCGGCCTGGCGGTCCTTGCCCGCACGTCCGCCCTGTGCCGGCGGATGGTGTTGTGGATGGTGGCCGGCTTCGGCGTGGTAGCGGCCAACGACATCTGGTCCGCGATGTCCCACGGTGCAGCCGCGCAAAAGGGCTCGCAAATGCTCTACCAGGCGGCTTTGGTGCTCTTCGTCGGCGCGGCTGCCACGCCTCCCACGCCAGCCGAAACCAGGGACGACCTGGCCGGAGGATCGTCCTGGGCGTTCTCGGTTGCGCCGTTCCTCCCGCTGTTCGCCTGCATGGTGATGACAACGCGGACGATCCTGAGAGACGAGGGCATGCCTCGGGCCGAGGTGATTCCCGCGTTGGGAGTGGCGATCGCCCTGGGAATACGGCAGCTGGCGGCCTCGCGCGACCGCCAGCGGCTGGTCCTGGCCCTGCTCGACCGCGAGAAATCGCTCGAAGCCGCCCTGCGGCGCGACGAGCTCACGGGTCTGGCGAACAGGCTCGGGCTGACCGAGTGGCTGGATCACGCGTTGGCGCGAGCGTCGTTGGGGCCGGTCGCGATCGCCCTTCTCGACCTCGACGACTTCAAGCTGATCAACGACAACCACGGCCACGCCGTCGGCGACGGGGTGCTGCAGGAGATCGCGCGCCGCCTCACCGACGCCGTGCGGCGTGACGACGTCGTGGCGCGCCTGGGAGGCGACGAGTTCGCGGTCATCGCCACGGGCGTCGACGAGGAGCGGCGCCACCGCTTAGCGGAGAGGCTGCTTCGTTGCTTCGACGCGCCGATCGAGATCGGCGAGCAGCGCTTCGTCGTCGCGACGAGCATCGGGATCGTCGTCGGCCAGCGGGGCGAAAGCGGCAGCGGGCTTCTCTCCCACGCGGACGCCGCCATGTATCGCGCCAAGGCGGAGCGCGCCGGGTCGAGCACCGTCAAGGTGCTGACCGGAGAGGACCGCAGAGACGTCTCCCGGGACCTGAGGATCAGGGAAGAGATAGCGGCGCCGGAGATGCGCCAGATCCATGTCGTCTACCAGCCGGTCGTCGACCTGGCGACCGGCTGGATCAGAGGAGTGGAAGCACTCGCCAGGTGGCGCCACCCGGAGCTGGGATCGGTCCGCCCCGACGTGTTCATCCCCTTCGCCGAACAGGCCGGCAGCATCGGTGCCATCGGTGACCACGTCCTCGCGACGGCACTCGCTGACCTGGTGGAGCTGCAGGGGCTGCGCCCGGCCCACCGGCTGGCCGTCGGGGTCAACGTCTCGCCTCGCCAGCTCGCCTCGTCCGGCTTCGTCGAACGAGTCCTCGCGCTCATCGAGTGGCATTCCCTTGCCGCCGATCAGCTCGTGCTCGAGATCACCGAGCAAGCCTTCGAAGCCGACCTCGAGCCGGTCGCCGAGTCGGTAGGGCGCCTCGCCGCCGCCGGCGTCTCGATTGCGGTCGACGACTTCGGGACGGGCTACTCCTCGCTCCGGTACCTCCAGCGATTGCGGCTCGAGATCATGAAGATCGACCGCACCTTCGTCTCGGAGGTCATGACCTGCAACACCAGCCGCGACCTCGTGTGCGCTGTAGCGGCGATGGGCAACACCCTCGGTCTGCAGGTGATCGCCGAAGGAATCGAGACGATCGACCAGCTGCGCATCCTCCAGGAGATCAACTGCGAGCTCGGGCAGGGCTACCTCTTCAGCCCGCCCATGCACGTATCGGACATGGCACGCCTACTCGAGCGCGAGCACGTCTATCCCGTCGGCGCCGGCGAGGCGGCCCCTGTACTGATCCCGGGACCCGCGAAACCGCCGGCGGGCGTAGTGCCAGCGCAGGGTGCCCTGCCTGCGCGCTGATCCGTATTCCCGCTCCTACACTCTCCCTAGGCAGGGGAGGGAGGGCACATGTCGACCATCCGCGAGCTGGCGGAGAGGCATTGGAACGGTGAGGGCGACCTCGTGTTCGAGCATCACCCGGTGCATCCGGTGTCAGGCCGTCAAGCCGAGGAGATAGACGACGGTGTTCTCTACCTGAAGAGCATCGCGAGCGTCACTGCCATCGACACCGGCGACGGATTGGTGATGCTCGACACGGGCGGGGTCTTCGATCGGGACGTCGTCTTCGAGGGAGTACGTCACTGGCGCCCGAACACGCGTCTGGGCGCGGCCGTCTATTCACACCATCACATCGACCACGTCTTCGGGACCGCCCACTTCGAGGAAGAGTCGACCGGGCGGGGATGGCCGCCCCCGGTCGTCTACGGCCACGCCGCTATCCCGGAGCACTTCCGCCGCTACCAGAAGACGGCAGGCTGGAACGCCGCGATCAACAAGCGCCAGTTCGGTCTGCCGGTCGACCAGTTCGACTGGCCGGTCGACTACCGGTTCCCCGACGTCACGTACCACGACCGGGTCACCTTCGGCGCCGGTGAGCTCACCTTCGAGCTGCACCACGGCCGAGGCGAGACCGACGACGCCACCTGGACCTGGGTGCCCGAGCGGCGGTTGCTGCACCCGGGCGACCTCTTCATCTATGCGGTTCCGAACGCAGGCAACCCCCAGAAGGTGCAGAGGTATCTGAGCGACTGGGCGGAGTCGTTGCGGGAGATGGCGGCGCTCGGGGCGGAGGTCATGCTGAGCGGTCACGGGCTTCCGATCTTCGGGCAGGATCGCATCCGCCAGGCGCTCGGCGACACCGCCGACCTGCTCGACGCGCTCGAGCAGCAGACCCTCACCTTGATGAACCGGGGGTGCACGCTCGATGAGGTGATCCACGGCGTCGAGGTTCCTTCGCATTTGAAGGAGAGGCCGTACCTGCGCCCGGTCTACGACCACCCACAGTTCCTGGTCCGCAACGTGTGGCGCCGATACGGGGGCTGGTACGACGGCGAGCCGGACAACCTTCTCCCGGCCCCTCGCGCAGAGCAGGCTCGCGAATGGGTGGGCCTGGCCGGCGGCCTCGAAGCCGTGCTGACTCGGGCGGCCGATCTGGCGGCGGCCGGCAACCACCGCCTCTCATGCCATCTGGTCGAGTTCGCGGTGCTGGCCGACCCTGCTTCGGCGGAAGCGCACAAGGTGCGCTCGGATGTCTACGCTGCACGCGCCAAGACGTACGAGTCGTCCATGGCCCGCAACATCCTCGACCACGCTGCCCGGTCGAGCGAGCGGATGCGACGGGATCTCGCCGGCAACCAGTAGCCGGCGCACCGGCCGGCGCCGGATCAACGGGCGAAGAAGTGCCAGCCGACCCACATCCAGCCGACGAAGAGGACCACGAGCCGGCGGTTGCTCGCACCGCCGATACGATCCAGAAACCCCTGCACCCCTGTATAGCGGCGGTGGGTGGCTATCGACACGAGCTCGCACGCGGCGAACAGGGCCGCCACAACCGCCCACACCGCCAGGACGGCGGTCCTCGTCACGAAGGCTCCGGGGGTGCTGGGCGGGGCCGGAACAGACCCCAGCCCAGGGACATCCAGAGGAACACGAGGACCGCCTTGGCGGTCTCCGATCTGCTCGTGGCCTCGTCATAGAGCGAGCTCAGCGTGGGGTAATCGTGGCGGCCGGCGCTCCAGCCGGCGAAGTAGACGGACAGCTGGACGACGGCCAGGACGCCGATCGTGACCACCCAGGGGGTGAGCTTGCCCGTCCGGTACTTGTCCGGGCGTGCAGTCTTGGGTCCTTCGCGCCGCCGGCGAAGACGGCCGGCCAGTGGAACCCCCATGAGCACGAATCCCACAGAGACCAGTACGTCGGCTGTCACGGTGAACGGCTCTGTCGTGGCCACGGCCCACGAGTAGAAGGCTGCGATGACGAGGGCCAACGCGTAGATCATCGCGCTACGACGTACCCGGGGAGGCGGCGCCGTGCACCGGAGCGGGGGCGTGGGGGGCAGCGGGTGGCGGGCAAGTGTCCCCGGTGGGCTCGTACCGTGTCCGTTCAGGGCGCGCCCTGAGCGGGGGAAAGGGACAGAGAAGGCCGTGTGGTGGGGCCGGCGGATGGCGTACGGCAGGAGGCAGGCAGCCCCCGGAGGGCAGCCCGGCCCCCCCGGGGGGGCAGCCCGACCACCGGGGGGCAGCCGGAAGGAAGTACCGGCGGAAGGCCCGAGCCGCAAGGGTTTTTCCGCCGAAGACCTTGACCGACCGGCCTGGTTGCCGTACCCTTCTACGAAAACCACGCCCCTGCGCGCCCCTGGCCCCTTGCCATAGCGCCCCGGCCGTCCTAAGATGGTCTGTTGCCGTGGTCCCCCGCCTTGCGCCTCCCGACTTTTCGTCGCGGCTTCAGCGCGTCCACACGGCCATCTTCCAGCCCGTTCTCCCCCAGGAGTAGGTCTTGCCGACTCGTTCCGCGTCCCGGGAGCGTTTCTCCTTTGCCAACCTCGATGAGGTCCTGCCGCTGCCGGACCTCATCTCTATCCAACGTGACTCTTTCAAGTGGTTCCTAGACCAGGGGCTCGCTGACACTTTCCGTGACATCAGCCCCATCGAGGATTTCTCCGGCTCGCTGAAGCTGATCCTCGAGTTCGACCCCAAGGACATGGACCTGCGCCCGCCGCCGAAATTCTCGGTGGAGGAGTGCAAGGAAAAGGACATGACCTACGCCGCGCCGATCTTCGTGCGCGCCCAGTTCCAAAACGCCAACACCGGCGAGATCAAGGAACAGACCGTCTTCATGGGCGATTTCCCCATGATGACTGACAAAGGCACCTTCATCATCAACGGCACCGAGCGTGTCGTCGTGTCACAGCTCGTCCGCTCGCCCGGTGTCATCTTCCAGCCCGGCCGTGACGCCAAGACCTACGTCACCGGCACCATCCACCCGTATCGGGGTGAATGGATCGAGTTCGACGTCGAGGCCAAACCGGGCAAGGACATCACCGCCGGGTCCCGGGTGGCGCGCAAGCGCCGGCTCAGCCTGTTCGTGCTGCTGCGGGCGCTCGGCTACACCGACGAGGGATTCCTGGAGCGGTTCGTCCGCCACTTCGACTTCCTCGAGGCACAGTGGGACAAGGAGCGCGAACTCGCCCCAACCCAGGAAGAGGCTCTGCTCGAAATCTACAAGCGTGCCCGCCCCGGCGAGCCGCCCTCCACGGAGTCGGCCAGGGCATACTTCGAGAACGCCTTCTTCAACCCGAAGAGGTACGACCTCACGAGGGTCGGTCGTTACAAGCTCGACCGAAAGCTCGGCCCCGAGATCGCGAAGGCCGAGGAGCTTTTCGGCATCGACCTCGAGAGGCCCGAGCCCGGCCAGAGCGTGCTGAGCAGGTCGGAGATCCTCGCCGCGTGCTCCTACATGCTGCACCTGGCGAACAGCGAACCCGGTTATCGGCCCGACGACCAGGACCACTTCGCCAACCGGCGCATCCGCTCGGTCGGCGAGCTGATCCAGAACCAGGTCAGGGTCGGCCTCTCCCGCATGGAGCGGGTCGTCCGCGAGCGTATGACCACCCAGGACGTCGAGGCCATCACGCCCCAGACGCTGATCAACATCCGTCCGGTCGTGGCTGCGATCAAGGAGTTCTTCGGGACGTCACAGCTGTCGCAGTTCATGGACCAGACCAACCCGCTGTCGGGCCTGACCCACAAGCGGCGCCTGTCGGCCATGGGCCCCGGCGGTCTGTCCCGCGAGCGTGCCGGGTTCGAGGTCCGTGACGTGCACACCTCGCACTACGGCCGGATGTGCCCGATCGAGACCCCCGAAGGCCCGAACATCGGCCTCATCGGCCACCTCGCCTCCTACGGGCGGATCAATTCGTACGGCTTCATCGAGACGCCTTACCGCAAGGTGGTCAACGGCAAGGTCACCGCCGAGATCGTCTACCTCGCCGCCGACGAGGAGGAGGAGTACGTCATCGCCCAGGCCAACGCCAAGCTGGCCGACGACGGCACTCTCACCGAGGAGCGGATCCTGGTCCGCCGGGCTCCCCAGGGTCCCGGCGTTCGCATGGGCGCAGGCGGGTCCAGCTACGGGACTACCAGCGAGGTCGACTTCGTGCCCCCCACCGAAGTGGACCTGATGGACGTCTCGCCCAAGCAGATCGTTTCGATCTCGACGGCGCTCATCCCCTTCATCGAGCACGACGACGCCAACCGCGCCCTGATGGGCGCCAACATGCAGAAGCAGGCCGTGCCGCTGGTGCGGCCCGAGGCGCCGTTCATCGGCACCGGTGTCGAGGCCCGCGCGGCGCGCGACGCCGGCGACGTGCTCGTAGCGGAAGGTAACGGTGTCGTGACCGAGGTCTCCGGCGACCACGTCACCGTCGAGTACAAGCCGGGCCAGACCGACTGGCAGGGCACCCAGCTCAACCGCAAGGTCTACCGGCTCGCCAAGTTCAAGAGGTCCAATCAAAACACCTGCCTCAACCAGCGCATCCTCGCCGAGGAAGGCCAGACCGTCGCGAAGGGAGACGTCCTCGCCGACGGTCCTTCCACGGAGATGGGCGAGCTGGGCCTCGGCAAGAACCTTCTGGTCGCGTTCATGCCCTGGGAGGGCTACAACTACGAGGACGCGATCATCCTCTCCGAGCGCCTCGTGCGCGACGACGTCCTCACGTCGATCCATATCGAGGAGCACGAGGTCGACGCCCGCGACACCAAGCTCGGCGCCGAGGAAATCACGCGGGACATCCCCAACCTCTCCGAGGAGATCCTGAAGGATCTCGACGAGAGGGGCATCATCCGCATCGGCGCGGAGGTCGGTCCCGGCGACGTTCTCGTCGGCAAGGTGACCCCCAAGGGAGAGACCGAGCTCACTCCCGAGGAGCGCCTGTTGAGGGCGATCTTCGGCGAGAAGGCCCGGGAGGTTCGCGACACGTCACTGAAGGTTCCCCATGGAGAGTCGGGCAAGGTCATCGACGTCCGGGTCTTTTCCCGTGAGGACGCGCACGAACTGCCGCCGGGCGTCAACCAGCTCGTCCGGGTCTACGTGGCGCAGAAGCGCAAGATCTCCGAGGGCGACAAGCTCGCCGGACGCCACGGCAACAAGGGCGTCATCTCCAAGATTCTGCCGGTCGAGGACATGCCGTTCCTCGCCGACGGCACACCGGTCGACATCATCTTGAACCCGCTCGGCGTGCCGAGCCGGATGAATGTCGGCCAGGTGCTCGAGAGCCATCTCGGCTGGGCCGCCCGCTGGGGATGGGAGGGAAACGAGATCGCCCGCACCCCCGTCGCCGGCATGGAGCGCAAGACCCGCCCCGTGACGGAGCCCTCGGTCCACATCGCGACCCCGGTGTTCGACGGTGCTCACTGGGACGAGACCGAGGACGCCGGCCGGCATCCGACCATCAAGCGGATCTTCGAGACGTTGACTCCCGAGGCGCCCGGTACCGACTACGGGGATAGCGGTCGGCTCATCGGCTCGGACGGAAAGGCGACGCTGTACAACGGTCGCACCGGCGAGCCATACGACAACCCGATCAGCGTCGGCTACGTGTACATCCTGAAGCTGGCCCACCTGGTCGACGACAAGATCCACGCCCGTTCGACGGGTCCGTACTCGATGATCACCCAGCAGCCGCTGGGTGGTAAGGCCCAGTTCGGCGGCCAGCGATTCGGCGAGATGGAGGTGTGGGCCCTCGAGGCGTACGGCGCTGCCTACGCGCTGCAGGAGTTGCTCACCATCAAGTCCGACGACGTACTCGGCCGGGTGAAGGTCTACGAGGCGATCGTCAAGGGCGAGAACATCCCCGAGCCGGGGATACCCGAGAGCTTCAAGGTTCTGATCAAGGAAATGCAATCGCTCTGCCTCAACGTCGAGGTTCTCTCCACCACGGGCGAGGAGATCGAGATGCGCGAGCTCGACGAGGACGTGTTCCGCACGGCCGAGGAGCTCGGCATCGACATCAGCCGGCCGGAGCGAGGTTCCGACGAGGAAGACGCGCGGCGCGCAGCCGAGAGGGGTTTCTGATGCTTGACGTAAACGATTTCGAACAGCTGCGAATCGGCCTCGCCACCGCCGACGCGATCCGGACGTGGTCCAACGGCGAGGTGAAGAAGCCCGAGACGATCAACTACCGCACGCTGCGTCCGGAAAAGGACGGGCTCTTCTGCGAGAAGATCTTCGGTCCTACCAAGGACTGGGAGTGCTACTGCGGCAAGTACAAGAGGGTCCGCTTCCGCGGCATCATCTGCGAGCGCTGCGGCGTCGAGGTCACCCGGTCGAAGGTGCGGCGCGAGCGCATGGGCCACATAGAGCTCGCCGCGCCGGTCGTGCACATCTGGTACCTGCGCGGCACGCGGTCATGGCTGGCCTACCTGCTGATGGGCACGGAAGCTCGTGAGGAGCTGAAGGCCAAGCAGCTCGAGAAGGTCATCTACTTCGCGGCAAATCTCGTCACCTGGGTCGACGAAGCGAAGCGCCACGAGGACCTTGCCAACCTCGAGGCGGAGCTGTCCGAGGAGCTGGCGGAGATCGAGCGCGCGCGCGACCTCGACCTCGACAAGCGCTTCAAGGCGCTCGAAGACGAACTCGCCCAGATGGAGTCCGACGGTGCCAAGGACTCGGAGCTGAAGGCGCGCCAGCGCCAGGTCGACAAGGAGCTCGCCGCGATCCGCGAGCGTGCCGACCAGGAGCTCGACCTGGTGAAGCGCACCTTCGACGAATTCCGTAACCTCCACTCGCGCAAGATCATCGAGGACGAGCTGCTGTGGCGCGAGCTCAAGGACCGCTACGGCGACTACTTCCGCGGTGGGATGGGGGCGGAGGCGATCGCGTCGTTGATCGGCGAGATCGACTTCGACGAGGAGGAGATCAAGCTCCGCGACGCCATCGACGCGTCCGACGGGCGCCGGCCGCTGTCGGTGCAGCGCCGGCAGAAGGCGATCAAGCGGCTGAAGATCGTCTCGGCGTTCAACCGGCGTGACGAGCACGGTCGGCGGGTCAACGACCCCCGCGCCATGATCCTCGACGCCGTCCCGGTGATCCCGCCGGAGCTCCGGCCGATGGTGCAGCTCGACGGTGGTCGCTTCGCGACGTCGGACCTCAACGACCTCTACCGCCGGGTCATCAACCGCAACAACCGCCTCAAGAGGCTCCTCGATCTGGGCGCCCCCGAGATCATCGTCAACAACGAGAAGCGGATGCTCCAGGAGGCCGTCGACGCGCTGTTCGACAACGGCCGCCGAGGGCGTCCGGTGACGGGGCCGGGGAACCGGCCGCTGAAGTCGCTCTCCGACATGCTGAAGGGCAAGCAGGGCCGGTTCCGCCAGAACCTGCTCGGCAAGCGCGTCGACTATTCCGGCCGTTCGGTCATCGTCGTCGGCCCGACTCTGAAGCTGCACCAGTGCGGCCTGCCCAAGCAGATGGCGCTGGAGCTGTTCAAGCCGTTCGTGATGAAGCGCCTCGTCGATCTCGAGCTGGCGCAGAACATCAAGTCGGCGAAGCGGATGGTGGAGCGCCGCCGCTCGCAGGTGTGGGATGTCCTCGAAGAGGTGATCAAAGAGCACCCGGTTCTGCTGAACCGCGCGCCCACCCTTCACCGTCTCGGGATCCAGGCGTTCGAGCCGGTGCTGGTCGAGGGCAAGGCAATCCAGATCCACCCGTTGGTGTGCACCGCCTTCAACGCCGACTTCGACGGCGACCAGATGGCAGTCCATCTCCCGCTGTCCGCGGAGGCGCAGGCCGAGGCGCGGATCCTGATGCTCTCGGCGAACAACATCCTCTCGCCGGCGACCGGTCGCCCGATCGTGACCCCGACCCAGGACATGGTGTTCGGCGCGTACTACCTGACCCTCGTCAAGGAAGGCGCGGTAGGAGAGGGGCGGGTGTTCCGCCACATCCACGAGGTGGAGAGGGCGTTCGACAACGGTGACGTGGATCTGCACGCCGTGGTCAAGTGGCGCCGGCCGACCCCTGTCCCGGCTGACGGCGAGGCGGACGACGGCGCGGTGGCGTGGGAGGAGCTAGAGACCACGCCGGGTCGGATCATCTTCAACACCGCCCTGCCGGCGGACTTCGAGTACGTCAACGACATCGTCGGGAAGCGCAACACATCCATCGGCTCGATCGTCGAAAAGCTGGCGGATCGCTACAACCGATTCGAGGTGGCCAACAGCCTCGACATGATCAAGGACCTCTGCTATCGCTACGCGTCGCAGTCGGGCCTGACCATCTCGATCGACGACGTCAAGACCCCGATGTCGAAGGGCGAGATCATCCGCCGCCACGAGGACGAGGCGCAGAAGGCCGAGAGCCAGTTCAAGCGTGGCATCATCACCGACGACGAGCGCCGCCAGAAGGAAATCGAGATCTGGACCTCCGCCAACTCCGAGGTCGGCAAGGCGATGGAGGAGACCCTCCACACGTTCAAGTTCAACCCGCTTGACATGATGGTCGACTCCGGCGCGCGCGGTAACCCGCAGCAGGTCCGCCAGATCGCCGGTATGAAGGGCCTGGTGTCCAACCCACGGGGCGAGATGATCCCCCGGCCGATCCTCTCCTCGTTCCGTGAGGGACTGTCGGTACTGGAGTACTTCATCTCCACCCACGGCGCACGTAAGGGACTGGCCGACACAGCTCTGCGTACCGCCGACTCGGGTTACCTGACCCGCCGTCTGGTCGATGTCGCCCAGGAGCTGATCGTCCGGGAGGAGGACTGCGGCACGACCCGCGGCGTCCGCATCGGCGAGATCCAGCCCGACGACGAGAAGGTGAGGGCTTACCTCGAGACGCGCATCGACGGGCGGATCCTCTCGCGAGAAGTGAAGCTGTCGGACGGCACGCTGCTGCCTGAGGGCACGGAGATCTCCCCGGCGATCATGGTCGCGCTGCGCGACGATCCGTCGGTCACCGAGATCACAGCCCGGTCGGTGCTCACCTGCGAGGCCGAGCACGGCGTGTGCGCAGCCTGTTACGGCCGGTCGCTCGCGACCAACCAGCACATCGAGCTCGGCGAAGCGGTCGGTGTCATCGCCGCCCAGTCGATCGGTGAGCCGGGCACGCAGCTGACCATGCGTACCTTCCACACCGGTGGCATCGCCGGTGAGGACATCACCCACGGTCTGCCGCGCGTCGTCGAGTTGTTCGAGGCTCGCACACCGAAGGGCGCCGCGATCCTCGCCCGCACCTCCGGCGTCGTGAGGGTCGTGGAGGAGGACAACGCCCGCCGGGTGATCGTCGTCGCCGACGACGGCACCGAGGAGGCCTACAGCATCAGCGTCCGCTCGAAGCTGGCCGACGGCGTCCACGACGGTGCGGAGATCGCCGCCGGCGATCCGATCGTCGACGGGCCCAAGGACCCCAAGCAGCTCTTGGACATCAAGGGGATCCGCGAGACCCAGCAGTACCTCGTCAACGAGGTTCAGCAGGTGTACCGCGACCAGGGCGTGTCGATCCACGACAAGCACATCGAGCTGATCGTTCGCCAGATGCTGCGTCGCGTCCTCGTGGCGGAGCAGGGCGACAGCCCGTTCCTCCCCGGCGAGCGGGTCGACTCCCGAACCTACGCCGAGGTCAACCGGGGCCTGGTCACCGAGGGCAAGCGCCCCGCCGAGGGTCGCCCCGAGCTGATGGGCATCACCAAGGCGTCGCTGGCGACGGACAGCTGGCTGTCGGCTGCGTCGTTCCAGGAGACGACGAGGGTGCTCACCGAGGCGGCCATCGAGGGCAAGTCAGACCACCTCTTCGGCCTGAAGGAGAACATCATCATCGGCACGCTGATCCCCGCCGGGACCGGCATGCCCCGCTACCGGGACCTGATCCTGGACGCCCCCGAGGCGGAGCGGATGACGTTCTGGACGTCGGGTGACGACGAGGCCGGCACCGAAGACCTGGCCGCCTGGCTGGCGTCGATCGGCTCGGAAGGGACCGACGGGAGCGAGGGCTGGGATGCCGGCGCCGGCGCCGGGTTCAATGGGTCCGACGAGGAGTCGGCTTCGTAGCGAGGCCGGCTTCGCACGAAACAGCGGTGTAGTCGCCGGATCCTCGAACAGCTGTGGATCCTCGACGAGCTCCCGGCTTGGCTCCCGACCCGCAACCATCTGTCCCGCCTCGCCAGCGCACCACGCCACCATCTCGCCGACCCGGCCCTAGCCGCACGCTTGTTGGGCATCGGCGCCGACGGCCTGATCGACAACGCCCCGACCGGTCCGGAGGTCCCACGCGACGGCACCCTGCTCGGGGCGCTCTTCGAATCGTTGGCCGCTCTATCGCTTCGCGTGTACGCGCAAGGCCTGGATGCCGGCGTCGCCCACCTCCGCACCCATTCAGGCGATCGGGAGGTCGACATGATCGTGGAGCGGGGGGACGGGCGTGTCGTCGCGGTGGAGGTCAAGTTGTCCCAGGCGGTCAATGACCGCGACGTCCGGCATGTGCGATGGCTCGCCCAGCGCATCGGAGACGACCTCCTGGACGCCATAATCCTCACAACTGGTGCAGAGGCGTACCGCCGCCCAGACGGCATAGGAGTCGTTCCCCTCGCGCTGCTCGGCCCTTAGCCTCCCACCGGAACCGACTCCCGGACCTGCGAGACGAGCGTGGAGACGATCGCCTGCAGCGCGCGCTTTCGCATCCGGTAGAAGTTCGCAGAAGCCGGGGGGCGGCCGCGGGGTTCTCGGCCACCGCGGAGGAGATCTCAGCCGCCTGAGCCGGCGACAGGTCGCCGGCCTTGAAGGCGCCGGCCAGCTCGGGTTGGGCCACAAGTTGTTCCGCGGTGTCCAGGGTGCGCTGCGCCGAGCCGAGAGGAACACCAGAAACCTGGGACAGCCACTCCCGGGGGGACTGCGCTCCGTCGCGCGCCCACTGGTGGCACTCCACCGCCCTGGCCGCCATCAGGGTCTTGCCCGCGGCGGACAGGCGCTCGCCACGCTCGAACAGCGACACGAGCCGGGCGGCGTCAGCAGTCATCGAAAGGGGCGGGAAGAGCCGGTTGACTACCCGGTCGGCGGCTGGCTAGATATAGGTCAGTAGGTGCTTACTTATCGGTGCGTGGGGAACGACCACCGTTACCAGTGTTTCGGGATGTTGCCGTACAACTCCGCCCAGACCGTGTCCCGGTGGCGTTCGAGCCATCCTTCGAGTCCAGCCGATGTTTCCTTGTCACCGTAGGTGAAAGGGTCCCACCACACGGATCCGCCCTCGACGTCGATCTCGTCCTTTGCTCCGGTCTCGTCTTTCTCGCCCGCCTGGAGGATCTCACGATGGTCGAGGAACCAATCCGACACGTCTTCGTTCATTCGCGGGCCCATGTTGTTGACCAGGCGGTACATGTAGTCGAAGACCTCCTGGCCTCCCGGGAAGTTGGCGAGGCTCTCCTGGGGGATCATCGGGACCTGGCCCGCCGGGGTCGAGCTCTTGTCCACGTAGGCCCACTGGCGGTTCTGCTCGTCCTGATAGCGGGCCAGCACCTTGATCCCTCTCAGACAGGCCTGGGTGAGGGGCAGGTAGTACTTGTTCCAGAGGTCACCGATGAACGGAACCGCCTTCACGAACGAGAGCCCCACGCCGATGGCGGACATGGTGGCGTCCATCTCGTCGACCGTGCGGTCGATGGAATCCTTCGGATCGTGTCCGATCCCCACGATGTCGGCGATCACGCCGGCTGCCGACAACATCTGGTTGACGTGCTCGAGGCCCTCCGACAACGTGCTCTTGCCCTGCAGTAGCTCCATGAGCTCGTCCTCCTCGACCTCCTCCTCCCCGGGGCCCACGATCTTGACGACGCCCCGGATACGGTCGGCCCACTGAGCGACCTTGGTCGCTGACTCGGAGTACTTCTTGATCCCCTCGAGGCCTTCCTTGGCGGCTTCGACTCCCTCCTTGTCTCCTTCGAGGAATCGGTTGTGGAGCTCCTCGGCGACCTGGGCTTCCTCGGCGGAGGTGGAGCGGGCTTTGACATTTTCGAGCGCGCCCTGCACCTTCTTCTTGACTGCGTTCGTCAAGTCCCTGTAGTCGTCTGCCACGTACTTTCCGAGCTGGCGCAGGGCGTCGGTTTCTTCTCCGCTCAGGGCGTCGGCAGATTTCAACTGAAGCAGGCGCTCGATCTCCGAGCGGAGTGAGGTGTTGATGATCTGATCGCAGCCCCGTTGGATGTCGGGCAGGTCGACAGCCTCTTTCAGATTCAATAAGACGTCTTCCATCCGCTCGAGGCCGCGAACAGCGTCGCCGTTGGTCAGGGCGGTGCCGATCTTGAACGGGATCACCCACCCGGTGCTCTGGGCTCCACCGGCCGGCTGGGCAGCCTGAGCGGTGTCCGCCGTCTGCCCGGGCAGCCGCTGCACCACCAAGGTGCGCGCGGCCTTGTTGCCGGCGAGACGTTGGATGTCGAGGACAGCGGCGGGAACGAGCGCACCAAGAGGAGCGCCGATCACACTCGTCTGGCCGGCACGCTCCGTCCGGCGGTCACCAGATCCAGCGGCGGCTTCCGCTCCTGCTCGTTGTCGATCTGCCAACGTGTTTCCTCAGTAGTCAGGTCCTCGGCACAGCGATGTCCGCACTACGTCCGCTGTCGCCACGTTGCCGAATCCACCACCGGCAATGATCGTCCTGGTTGGGATGTCTATGGGGGCACATCCTCTGCCCCAAGGGGCAGTCAGGGACTGCCGACTCTGAGCGACGGCAACGCAGGCGGTTTCCGGAGCCGGTATCTGGGGGGACAACCAGGAAGCTCTCGCCCGCCACGAAGGCTCCCGCTACCCGGATCCTGGCGCTCAGCGAGCAGACGACGCCTACCCTCCTCAAGGACACCTTCACCCGACTGGGCCTCGGTCTCTAGCGCCCTGAACCTGACGCTCCCGGCCGGCGGCTCCGCCGCGGTCCGGGCCGCAGCGCCCAGCCCTCAACCCCCCGGTGCCCGGCTCGGGCACCGGGGGGTCCAGGGGGCGAGGTGGCGCGCCCCCCGGAGTCGGGTGGCGAGACACTCTTACCTGTCGCGCGCCCGATCCCCGGGGACGATCACCCCTCGCCGTGAAGCAGCCTCCGTAGTCGGCTTTCGACCACCGGCTCTTGCTCGGCTGTGGTGGCGATCTCGACGACCTTCCTCCGGCTGGTGGGCCCGCGGGCCAAGGTAA
Source organism: Acidimicrobiales bacterium (assembly GCA_035533095.1). Taxonomy (NCBI): domain Bacteria; kingdom Bacillati; phylum Actinomycetota; class Acidimicrobiia; order Acidimicrobiales; species Acidimicrobiales bacterium. The sequence goes on from DATLUM010000037.1 coordinate 57,561, forward strand.
CGCTCGAGGGCGGCACGCCGAGCGACATGGCCAGCGCGCGCAGCGCTGCACGGGTCCCGCGTTCGCGCTCGGCCGGCTCGGCGACGCGTACGACGAGCGCTCCGTCATGGCTCTCACCCACTGCGCCCTTCGAGGCGCCTGGCCGAACGAGGATCTCCACCCGCACCGACCCATTCTCCCCGGACCCGGACGGCCCGGCCAGGGTGGGCAAGGCTCGGGGCCGAAGGCCCTGGGCACTCAGTAGGCGCCGCCGCCTGCGAGCACCGCCGGGACGGTCACCACGATGAGACGCAGGTCGGTCCACACGGACGAGTCTCGGATGTACCCGAGATCCATCTCGACCATCTGGCCGTACGAGAGTTCCGAGCGGCCGCAAACCTGCCAATGGCATGTGAGTCCGGGCCGTACCGCGTGGCGCTGACCGTCGATCGGGCCGAACGAATCGCTCTCCAGAGGAAGGGGGCGGGGTCCGACCAGCGACATCTCCCCCTTCAACACGTTGACAAGCTGCGGAAGCTCGTCAACGGAGTACCGCCTGATGATTGCTCCTACCTTCGTGATCCGCGGGTCTTGCTTGATCTTGAACAGAAGGCCGTCGGACTCGTTGCGGTCACGGAGATCGACCAGCATCTGGTCCGCCTCTGGGACCATCGAGCGGAACTTCAGCATCTCGAAGCTTCGACCGTGTCGGCCGCAGCGACGCTGGCGGTAGAAGACGGGTCCCGGCGATTCCAGCCGTATCGCGAGAGCGATGATGGTAAGGATCGGGAGCAACGCAATCAATGCGAGCAGCGACAGCGCGACGTCCAACGTTCGCTTCACCGCTCGCCGTGCCCACGACCAGCCCGGCCAGTCCTCACCCAGGTCGACGAGGAACTGCATCTCGGACGTTGCGCGGTGGAGCTCCGGTGCCTCCGCACCAGCGTCCTTCTCCAGCTCGGAAATGTTCCTCTCCAGCCGCACCCCTGACGCCGCGGTCCGAGCATCCTGCGGTGAGTTGACCTGCTCCCGAATCAACTGACTCCCTCCGGCGGTCGTATTGCTGGCCCCCCCAACCTTGTGCAGGTGTGCCGTGGTACTAGTCATTCGCCCCAAAGGCCGGATTTCCTCCTGGAACATGCCGGCGAAAGGGTCCATTTCCTCCCCGTGTGGTGCCATCTGGACCTCGCCCTAACTAGGATGTTCGGGCTATTAACGTCGCTGCGGTCCGTGACCTACGGCCGGGGGAGAAGAATTCTCGTAACGTTGGCGCTCCGGACCTGTGGCTCTTCAGCGGCACCCTCGCCAGGTGGCCGTCGGGACGGGGGTGCGCCACCTTGAGCAACGCGATTGCCGGACCCCACGTCGAGCTGATGGGGGTCAGGTTCGACGCCATGACGCTCGAGGAGGTCGTTCTCGCCGTCGATCAGCTGATGGCGAGTAACGGGCTTGCCCAGGTGGTCACCGCGAACCTCGACTACATGGCGAAAGTCCGGCGGGACCCCGAACTTGCGCGAGTGGTGGGCCGGGCCGACCTCGTCGTGTCAGACGGAGTGCCGCTGCTCTGGATGGCCCGCTGGAGCGGTCAGCACCTGCCCGGGCGTGTCAACGGCACGGACCTCGTGGTGCGCTTGTTGCAGAGAGCTTCGGCCAGCGGATGGCAGGTCGCGTTTTTGGGAGGCGAACCCGGTGTGGCGGAGCGAGCCGCCACACAGGCGGCGGCGCAGTGGTCGACACCGGTGGGGGGCGCTTGGCCCCTCACACCCGAGGAGGTCGCGGATCCCGCCTCCAGCCGGGAGGTAGCCATGCAGGTCGGCGCCCTCCGGCGGTCGCTGGTGCTCGTGGGACTCGGAGCCGGTCGGCAGGACGGATGGATCGACGCCCATCGGGAGTTGCTTGGCGACGGCGTAGCGATCGGTGTGGGTTCGGCCCTCGACTTCGTTGCAGGAACTCGCCGGAGGGCGCCTCGCTTCTTTCAGCGAGCAGGTCTCGAATGGCTGTGGCGTTTGGCGCTCGAGCCGGGCAGGTTGTGGCACCGATACCTCGTCGAGGACACGGCGATCCTCGCGCGCTTCGCGATGTCGACGGTCAGGAGCCGGCTTGGCCATCGGTGATCCGGTCTGGCGGCTCCGCTGGCGAGCCGGGTCAGACTTGCTTGGTCGGAGGGCCGATGCAGAGGCCGACGACGTTCCAAGCGGCGACACAGACGAAGTTGGGGTACCCGACCTTCGACCGGTGGGAGGTGCCAGCAGAAGTCGCGAGCAGCCCGACGACGGCCGACAGGCAAATGGCGGCAACGGCGAAGATGACCAAGGTCCTGCGCAAGTTCATGCTCCTATGGGATGACCGCATGCGACTGCACGAGGCCGATGACGTAGGTGGTAGTGGCCTGGGGATCGAGGCCGAGGGTCAGTCCAGCGACCGACACCGCCATCGGGTCGTGGGCCGCCTCGCTCTGCGCCTGGGCCCGGTTGGTCACGACCGGGTTCGTGAACTCTGTCCGCCCCGGCGTAGCTCGCGTGCTGGAGGGAGGGGTCGACACCCGGTGGGTCTGCGCGGCGGACGGGTTTCCGCTCGCAGCCGGCGGGGCTGCCGGCTGGGCGGCGAACTGGAGGAGCGCCGAGGTGGTTGCGGGGGCGCTCGCGGCGGGCCCGGCGCCCACTGCCACAGGCCCGTGGCCCCCGCCCGATCCCGCTGTCCCTCCGGCGACCAAAGCGACAGCCACGACCGAGCCGACTGCGAGTCCACCGATGGCGGTCCCCAGCGCCGATACGGCCTCTGGGCGCCAGTCGACCAGTTGTGCCGTCACCCTGGCGTGAGCGGCATGGGACCTTCTGATGAGCCACCCGACCACCGGCAGCCCGGCAAGCAGGCCCTCGCCGCTGACCACAGCGAACTGTCGCCGAAGGCCCTGGCGGGCTCTCCAAAGGAGGGACTCGACGGAACCGACCGTCGTTCCGGTCTGATCGGCGAGCTGCTCGTAGGTGAGGCCCTCCGCCTCGCGCATCTCGAGGATCTGCCGGTGGCGCTCGGGGAGTCGGGACATGGCCTGCTCGAGCAGCGTTAGGTCGACCCTGTCGATGATCTGTTCCTGGCCGCCCTCGGTTGATCCTGTATCTACGGCCGGGGCCGGCTGCACTCGCGCTCTGCGACGGCCCACGTCCGTGCACAAGTTCCCGGCGATGGTGCGAAGCCAGGGGTAGAAGCGGAGGTCACCCTGCAGACGGCCGGCGCTGACCCACGCCCTGGTGAACGCTTCTTGGACGACGTCCTGCGCCTCGTGTGCCTCCCCCAGGCGATAGAGGCAGTATCGGTAAAGACGATCGTGGTGGCGGCGATAGAGCTCCGCGAACGCGTCCTCGTCCCCGAGCTGAACCCGTTCGACGAGGGAGCGGTCTCGGTTGAACTCCAGGTCGTCGATCCCCAGCACCAGGTGGCGTCCCCTTCGCAGGCACTCCTTCGGTTACTTAGTTCGCTGGACGGCTGCCGTTTCCTGCTCTCTTTGCGTGTTTTGGGTAGCCGCCAGGCTGAGCAGGCCGAGCGGATCGAGAAGGCGACGGGTCCTTGCCGCAGCCAGGTTCGCTCTGAGAGCGTCGACCCTGGTAGTGGCCCTTCTCGATGCGCATCGTCAACCCAGTCGCGAACCCGGCCACGATCCCAGCCGACCGCACGGCAGCGCTTGCCAACACGATCTTGTTCCGATGCTGGAGGCCGTTCCACGCGTCTTTGGCACACCACTGCCAGTACTCGCGTGTCACGACGATGAGGCGGCGCGTGTCCGTTCGGAGCAGCTTGGCGAGCCGGCCCCCGGCACCAACGCCGGAATGGAAGTTGAGCCGTACGAGCCCCGCCTTCTCCCTCCACTGATCGTGCCACGCTAGGGCGCTCGGCTCGTAGGCGCATAGGTAGCCCTGCAAGAAGAGGCGATCGAACAGGTCGCCGTCGTCTGCTCCGCGGAAACGGGCGCCGGGTCCCATCCACACGTCGAAGCCGCCGACGGTCTCGAGTGCCGATCGCCGGGCGGCCATGCTCGCCGAGTGCCCGGTCAAGCCTTTGGTCGTGCGATCGAACACCGCCGGGTCTGGGTCATCCTTGATCGCGACGTAGTAGGACGTCTGGCCTTCCGGAGCCTCAATTCGACCTGTCAGGAATTCGACGTCGCTCGCCGAAGTCAAGCGTTCGACGATTGCATTCGCCCATCCCGGATCGACCCAGACGTCGTCGTCGATGAATCCTATGAGGTCGTTTGCAGCGGCACGCCAACCGATGTTGCGGGCCCTCGTTGCTCCAGGCAGTTCCGACCGAAGGAACCTGGCCCCCAGGGCGGTCGCTGTCCGCTCAACGGGCGCGGGATCGCGCGACGCCGAGTCCACCACGATCAGTTCGTCCATTGGTCCCATCGACGCCGCGACACTCTTGAGACAGCGAGCGAGCATCTCCGGGCGGTCGCGGGTCGGAACGACGATCGACAGGGGACGCCTATCGGCTCTGTCCTCGACGATCTGGGTCCCCTGCGCGTCCATGACGTGGCAGCGTACTGTCGTCCGGTTCGACAGGCCTTTGGACGCCCTGCGCGACCTGGAGGCGACGCCGTAACCTTCCGGCGTCGTCGCGGGGTCACGCTCTTTGCCCAGCCGCCCTTCGCAAGCGCGGGACTAGTGGGGCCACCATGAAGATGCCTAGCGCTGCCAAGACGAGGGTCACTTGCATTGCGGGCGAGATCGCACCCGATCCCGAGTGTCCTGACTTCTCGGCGCTTGTCTGTTGGGAGTAGGCAGCAACCACTGGGGATCCATTGCCCTCACAGGCCGAAATGCACGCGTCGCGAGGACCTGGCACTGAGTTGTTACCGAGAGCACGGACGCGGGTTCTGCGGGAGGCGGCGATCTTCGGCTGGAGAACACTCGCGGTCGCAGTGGGTGCGTCTGGGGGATTCGACCGCACGGCCGGAGCCTGCGGTGACACTGTCTGCGTGTTCGCATTCGGAGACGGTGAGATTGGAGGCGCCATACACGGAGAAGTACCCGTGGAAACGCGCACGAGTTCGCAGAGGACTGGTATCCCCGATGGCGCGGGCTCCGCAGGAGTGTTGGGCGACCACCGCTCGGTGATGTCCCAGGCAGCAGGGTACGGGGTGTCCTCCCAGGCAAATGCGATCCACCCCCAGCCCTGAGTCCGGGCTTCGCTGATCAAGTTCGCCGCGTAGGTACCGTCGTATTGGCTGGGCCACCCGAACTCCGTGATTTCAACGGGCTGGTTGGCAGAGAACGACACCCAAGGCTTGAGCAGCGACGAGGGATCGTAGGGAGTTGGGGAGCCGCAGGCCGGTGGAGCCGCGTCCGGGCAGGTGTAGGCGTGCACGGCGTAGACGATGTCGCTGCCGCTGACGAGCTGGCTTGGCGGGTCATTGGCCCAGTTGAGCCCGCTGATGAACACCAGGTTCTGTGCTCCGGCGGCTCTCACTGCGTTGTAGAGCTGCTGCATGCCGGCCGTTTGGTAGACAGCGAACGGAGCGTAGGTGTCTATGGTCGTACCCCCGTCTAACCACACCTGGCCTGATATGTCGTGGGGCTCGTTGTAGAGGTCGAAAGCCACGAGGGGGTTCGACGCATACTGCGCTGCAACCTGGCTCCAGAAGGTGGGCGACTGGGCCTCGTCGGCCATGTTGTGCGGACCCCCAGCTTCGCACCCTAGGACGGTATTGGTGTGTAAATCGAGGAGAGCGACCATGCCCAAAGACGTGATCCAGTTGACGACCTGGCTCACCTCCGCTTGATAGCCGGGTGAATAGTCGCAGTTGGAAGACAACCAGAACTGCTCTCCGAGCGGAACCCGGACGATGTTCGCTCCCCAAGCCTTGGCTTGGATGACGGCTTGCTCGGTGACGGTGGAGGCCGTCGGGCTGGTCTCCAGGCCATTCAGCACGACGCCCCGGGGTACCAAAGGTGTTCCGTTCGCCTGGAGGATCCTGTTTCCTGATGTCGACAGGGGTCCCACGACTGACGGCGCCGTGGTCACGTCAACCTGCTCGATCCACGCGTTGTCCAACACCACGATGCTGCCCGCCAAGGCGTTATAGACGATTAGACCTAGCCCGACGAAGGCTGTATTCGCCGGAGCGACGGCAACCACGGGGAGGGACACGGCCCAGCTGTTCGTCGTGACCCTGGTTCCAGGCCCGAAGACGGTCGTGATTGCCGTGCCGCTTGCGGTATAGAAGATCAGAACCGGCTGGATTTCCTGGGAATTCAAAGGAGTGTCGGCTGACACAGCGCCGGAGTAGACCGAGCCGGGACTCGCATGCGTTAGCCCGCCGTTACCGCTCGTGCCCGAGATCACGGCCATATTCGGGCCCGTTGCCGTGACGGCCAGCCCACCGGTGCTCCCCTCTCCAGCGGCAGGCGCCCATTGGAGACGGGAGTTGCTGTAGTTGCTCCAAGTGCCGATCGACTTGGAAAAGGTCGCGTCATCGCCCTGAAGGAGGTTCGTTGGTGTCGGCGATGACGCGGAGGCAGAACTGGCCTCGGCGGGAGCGCTCGAAAGCCAAGCCAGCGAGGCTCCGCCAGCAAGAACGACCCCGCAGGTCACGAGTCGAGCTCCGCGCGAGGCGCGGTCCAATAGGCTACGAATAGGCCTCAACGAGTCTCCCCAGCAATCCTCACCTACAGCCATATCGTCAGTCCAAGCCGGTTCCTTGACTAGTACGTCGGAGGAGAGAGCGCAACCGCAAACGGGCCTGCGTGACGGTGATCACGGCCGCCTCCGATGTGTCGATCGTGAGCATCGGGAAGAATAGCCGGAGCCGGGTGCGCCTCGATCCGTCGACCGGCTCGGCGTGCAAGCGGTACCAGGTGTATGGAGCCGTTGCGGCTGCCCCCAGCAGGAAAGACCGAGCGCTGCGGCCCGCGATTCCCCAGCCAACGAGGGTGAGGCCCCCAGCCGCAAGAAGCGCCGGCCGGTGGTAGCCACGCCAAGTGCGGCGCCCAGGGGCGAAGCGGGCGCGCAAGTGCGGATGGCGGTCGGCCAACAACACGACGCCCTCCCAACGCCAGGTGTGGCGTAACTCGCGCCTCCACGAGAACGGGTCGACGTCGTGGTGTACCATAGCTTCGGGCGAGAATGCGGTGGTGGCTCCGGCAAGCTTGGCTCTCCAGGCCAAGTCGGCGTCCTCTCCCGCGCGCCGGAAGCTCGTGTCGAACCCCCCCAACCGTTCGAGCCATGCTTTCCGGTAGCAGATGTTGCACGTCTCGTAGAGGCCGTTCTCGTCCACCACCGCAATCCGTCGAGCCATCGGGCCCGCTGCGGCGTTCTGATCCGGGTCGGACAGCACCTGTCCCTGGGATATGTCAACGTCCGCTAGCGCTGACAGGTGGACGCCGAGCCAATCCGGTGTAGGAACGCAGTCGTCGTCTGTGAAGGCAATGAGGTCGGCATTGGAGGCTTGCCAGGCCAAATTTCGCCCAGAGGCAGGCCCGCCGCGAGACGGACTGTTCAGGACCCGAATCCGTAGAGGCGATCGTTCGGTCAACTCTTCGAGCACCTCGCTGGTCCGGTCCGTGGAGGCGTCGTTGGCGATGATGACCTCGAACCGGCTTGGATCAACCAGTTGACGCTCGAGAGCTGAAACCAAGCGTGGCAGTAGGTGGGCACGATTGCGAGTCGCGACGCACACCGAGATCTCTGGTGCCTGCTTGGAACTTGTCAACTCGGGGACCCGTCAACCTTTCATGGGGCTAACTCATAGTTGCAGGCCACGCAGACTCCTGCCGATCCGCGTCCCACCGACTCTGCACGCGTGGGCAAGAGTCGTCAAGAGCCCTTATGTGTAGTCTCACGCCATGCGGCTGGTTGTAGACGCCCGGGGTTTCGGTTGGACGGGAATAGGTCGCTACACCCGGCGCCTCCTCGAGCACCTCGCACCGCTGGATCGCGAGAGCGAGTACATCGTGCTGCTCGGGCACGAGGACGCAACCCACTGGACTTCGCCCGGCCCCAACTTCAGTCCCCGGATCTCTGATGCTCGGCCGTACCGGTGGGAGGGACAGGTTCTCCTGCCGAGACAACTGCGCGACCTCCGCCCCGATCTTGTGCACTTCCCGCATTTCAACGTTCCTGTGGCCTATCGGGACAGGTTCGTCGTCACCATCCACGACACCACGATGCTCAGATTCCCCATCCACTGTGATGTTTCGCCGTGGAGGGAGCCCATACGCCGGGCCAAGAGGACGGTGGCCGGGCTGGCCATGTCCGATGCCGTCCGGCGCGCCCACCGGGTGATCACACCGTCGCAGTTCACCGCTGATGATGTGGGGGGACGGTTCGAGGCGGATCCTGCCCGCACGGTCGTCATCCGGTCCGCCGTCGATCCTCCCGTGACGGATCCGGAACCCGTGCCGGGCATCTCTGAGGAACTGCTGTTTCTCCTATACGTCGGCAACGCATACCCGCATAAGAATCTCGGCACTCTTATCGCGGCAACGCGCGACCTACTGGGGGATCATCCTGAATTGTGTCTCGTAATCGCCGGCCCTCCTGACGAGTGCTCTCAGCGTCTCCGCTCGACGGTGCACGGCGACCCTGTGGGCAAGCACGTCAAGTTCGTCGGCCGAGTCAGTGATCGACAACTTTCCTGGCTCTACCTCCATGCGACGATCTTCGTCCTGCCTTCGTTCTCCGAGGGCTTCGGCCTTACCGGTCTGGAGGCGATGGCCCACGGGACACCGGTCGTCGCCGCTAGGGCCACTTGCCTGCCTGAGATCTACGGCGAGGCGGCACAGTACTTCGAGCCCCTCGACCGCTCGGATCTGGTGGCCAGCCTCGAGGGGCTACTCGGCGACGAAGCTCGGCGAGCGACCCTCTCGAAAGCGGGGACTGAGCAGAGCGCTCTGTACTCCTGGGATGCGATGGCGCGCGCCACGCTCGAGACCTACCGCATCTAATCTTTCCCCGATTGCGTCACGACCTTCGCCGGGGCAGGTAGATGCCCTGGGTACGCAGAATCATCTTGGAGGGGCTGATACCGGTCGGCCCCGACGGACCCGAGGAGGCGACGTAACTACCCGGCACGACCACGCCGATCCGAGTTGGACTGACGCTCGGGTGCCCGCAGGAGCCAACGATGCTCGCGGCATCCCAACGCCGGCTCAGCCATCGAGAGCACGCGAAGCCTGGTCCTCCATGGGCCAGGACGCTCTTCGCGCTGTGCTAGTCGGCCTCTTTCTCGGGTTCGCTCTTGCGCTCATCGGCGGCTTGTCCGCCTTGTCGGGACGGACCTCCTATTCGAGTACGGCCGTCATGCTCATCAACGATCCCTACAAGTTGGCGACGTCTGGGCAGCCCAGTGAGTTCGGCAGTCTGGACGTTCTCCGGTACAAGTACTCCGCACTCGTGAGGACAAACGCCCTAGCCGGTCCGGTGGCGACACAACTGGGACTCCCTGTGGGAGGCGTCATGGGAGCACTTTCGACCAGTGTCCCCGCCAACTCGCTGCTGATGGACGTCACGGCGACATGGCCCACGCCAAAGGATGCCCAAAAACTGGCCCAAGCAGCGGCCGACGAGGTCACGGCGTACATCAACCAAGAGGACAACACCTACCGGATCCCGGCGGCTGACCGATTCACATTCTCAGTGATCGACCCTGCCCCGTCTGCGACCGCGCACGGGCCCTCGAAGGCGAAAGCAGCCAGCCTCGCCATCGGGCTGGCCGTGCTCGGGTTCGCCTTGGGATTTGTGGCGACTCAGGTGGTCCGGTTCCTGCGCACTCACTGAGAAGACATGGGTGTCACCGGAGACATCTTCCTCACCGTTGTTGCGATCGCCCTCGTCATCGGGCTTCCTCTCGCCGGTGCCTTCGGAGTGTTGACAGCCGTCTGGCTGCTGGTTCCCCCCAACCTGATCGTCCCCCACGCCCCACACATTCTCCTGGTTCACACGGTCGTCCTCTACGCCTTCTGCTTTCGGCTCATGGCTCGTCGCGGTCCGGGAGAGCCTTCCTCTGCTGCCTATACACCGACCGTGGTCCATGCGGCTTTGCTCGCACTCGTGCTGGTGCTGTTCTTCGATGGCGTGATCTTCACGCCTTCGGGGAACTCGCTGAACGGCAACCTCCATTACTGGTTCAACGACTTCAACCTCTTGGTCCTGTTCGTCGTAGTCCTAGCTGTCGTCAGGACCATCTCGCTCCGGCGGGCCGTGACGATCGTCGCTGTCGTTCTGTGCGTCGTTGTGGGCATCGGGTTGTGGGAGTACTTCACTCGTCGCGGATGGTCTGCCTTCTTCTTCGAGCACGTTCCGGCCAGCTACCTGGCACCGGGGGCAGCGCCGCTTCAGACCCGAGGCGGCCACGTGCGTTCCCAGGCAGCGGCCCAATTCGCGCTCGAATACGGCTGGGTCTTGGCCATGCTCTTCCCGCTTCTCGTCGCATCCGTCTTCCGCTGGTCTCAGGGCCGGCGTTGGTGGTACTGGCTGGCCAACGCAATTCCTCTCCTTGCTGTGCTGACATTCGTCTTCTCTGGATCACGGAGCGCCCTTGTTGCCTCGGTAGCCGTGCTGCTCGTCCTCGTCGCCATCGGAGCCAACCGAGGGATGCTTGTCTGGGGCGCGCTGGCGATCCTCACTGGTGCGATCACCGCGATTGCCGACCCGACGCTGATTAGCTCTCTCTTCGCCGCCGGAAAGGTGGACCCGGCCTCTGTTCGCCTGCAGAGACTTGGGCCCTTGTTTGATCTCGTCGTCCACCACCCCTTCACGGGGCTCGGGCTCTCGGGCATCAGCTCCGAGTTCGTCGTCAACGGAGTGGACAACGGGTATGCGGTCATCTACGCAACCCTCGGCGTGATCGGCATCCTGGCCTGGCTGTCCGTGATGGTGACGATCGGAGTGACGGCCGCGCACGCCGTGAAAGCCCGCCGCGGCAGCTTCGAAAGGCTGATCGGGGCAGCATGTTTCGCGGGCACCCTCGCGGCCGCTGTAGCTGCTGCCACTTACGACTTCCCCGACACCGCTCAGTCAACCTGGACGCTGATAATGCTGGGCGCATTAGGAGTAGCTGCCGCAGAGGCTGCGGGGCGGCGGATTGTGCTGCATTGGTCGCCCCCCCGACTCCTGATACCTGCGGTGGGTTCGTTCATCGGTTCCACCATCTTGGCGCTGGCTCCGGTCTCGTCCTCGGTCTCGTTCGCGGTCATGACGGACGCACAATGGGTTCTGGCCAGCAACAGCGCCTATTACGCCGGGCAAGGAACCGAGATGGTGAACACACTCTGCCCCGTAGTGACCAACGCGGACACTGTGACGAAGGGGACGAAGGTGCGGTGTCTGCAGTACAACGAGGTATTTCCGCTCAACTTTCCGGGACTCGCTGTGGTCCAGGTACGAGGCCCGACGCCGCAGTCAGTGAGGCGAGAGGCGTCTCTCGCCTTCACGCCCATATCCCGGCAAATGCCTTTTGAGAAGTGGCCTATGGGCGCGATCGAGACAGGAAAGCCTGCCTGGGCCAAGACCGCGCCACTCTGGGGCGGAGTTGTCGGAGCCTTCCTGATGCTGTTGTGGCCGCGGACTCTCCGTAGGCGGCCGATGATCAACTCGAAGTGAGGAAATGACCATCAGCAAGTCCCATCCGGCGAGCCCTCACCACGCCCTGCGCCGCCCCCGCCAGCATTGCGAGCTCCGACAAGGAACCCATCGCGTACCGCTCTGCGACGTTGCGGACGACGCCCTGAACGCCGTGCCGCCATATGAGCTCGCGGCTTGCTCTGCCGGCGATCTTGCCCCACGACGGTCGGCGATCGCCGCCGAGTTCGAGGCGCCAGCGTTTGACAGCGAGCGCCCCGGAGCCCACTCCGTATCCCAGGTACGCGCGCAACTGATCTACTCGACCTCTCCATTGCCGATGGGCGACGATCGAGTCTGGATCAAACACGCCCACCCCCCCGCCCATGAGGGATCGCCAGAATGCGTCGACGTCCTCGGCCGCTCGCAAGGGAGCGCCGGGTCCTAGTGTCTCGTCGAACCCGCCGATCTCCTCGAGAGCGCTTCTTCGCCACACCATGTTTGCTCCGTGGCCAATTTCGGTCGGGTCGTCGTCGTGGCCGAACTTGGCCGGATCCGTCCGAGACGTCAGGCTCAGGTGAAGCCATGCCCGAGGGGTGTGTGTGGACTCGGAATCGACTCGTCCGGTGACGAATCCGGCGGAGGGTTCCCTTGTGAAGGCTTCGACAGCCGCCTCGAGCCATCTCGAGTCGGGCAGGCAATCGTCATCAGTGAAGGCAACCAGCTCGGTCGAGGCGGCGCGCCAGCCCGCGTTGCGGGCTCGGCTTGTTCCCGGCTCTGCACATCGAATGAGATTCGCGCCTGCTTCCCTAGCGACGCCGGCAATGGTTATCGGATCCGCCGAAGCCGAATCGACCATGATCAGCGAATCACCCGGGCGGAGGGCTGCCTTCGCGGCTTCCAATGCTCCCCGGACGAGTTGCGGACGGTCCCGAGTGGCGATGACGACCGTGACGGACATTCGGGTCTTCGTCGCTGGATGTTGTTCGGACGTCATAGGTTCTGCGCGATGAGGATATCTGTGGTCGCTTGCGAGCTTCCTCATCCCGACGGAACAGCCGCGGGGCGTGATCTCTGGGCGTGGTGCGAGGGAGCGCGCACACTCGGCCACGAGGTCGATGCGTGGGTATGGTACGTGTCTCGCTCCTCACCGGAGGGAACGATCCCATCCTGGTGTCGCTACGAGCCCTTTAGTACAGATACGGATTGGCGAGCTCGGGTCCATCACCTCTGGCGGCCCAGGGACGAACTGGCGCGGTCGGGATGGGAACCTGCACCAGGCGCGGTCGCCGTAGCGGACCACTACCCCTCCTTCGCCGCCGTGTTGCCCTTCGAACGTTCCGTGGTGACGTTCCACCTTCGCTCGCTGCTCGACGCGTGGGCAGTCCGGCACCTCCGGCCCACTGATGTCCAGGTTGCCCGCGCGGAGTGGATCGCCAGCCGCCGGGCTGGGCTTTCGCTCGCATACTCTCAACGAGTCGGCCGGCACCTCGGCACCAGTCCCCGCATCGTGCCAATCGCCTATCCGACTCCGAGCGAATCGATCACGCCGGTTGAGGAGCCTGTCGCTGCGCTCATCGCCGATTGGTCTTGGCCCCCCAACCGGCGGAGCCTCCACTTCCTACTGAAGAACTGGGCTGACGTCAGGAGGAGAGTCACCGGGGCACAGCTGCTTCTCGCCGGGCGCAATCTCGGTGACACGGGCATCGGGGCGGAGAAGGGAATCGAGCTCATCGGAGCCGTCTCGAACAGCACCGAGGTTCTGAGCCGGGCCGCTGTGGTCGCCTTTCCATGCCCGAGCTCGAGCGGACCGAAGATGAAGGTCCTGGAGGCTCTTTCCTACGGCCTGCCGGTGGTTTCCACGCCGCCCGGACTCGAAGGCGTCTTCGCCCCTCCCGGGAGCGGTTCTGTGGTCGCGAGTCCCCACAACTTCGTCCAGGCACTGTCGGAACTGCTGTTGAACCCCGAGCAGCGCGCCATGCTGGGGAAGTCCGGCCGAGAGGCGGTTATTGCGAATCATTCGCCGACGGCTTCGGCCCAGGCGCGCATCGATGCGATCCGCGACGCGTTCTCGCTGTGAACCGAAGGCTGCCGTGATCCTGAGCGTGGTAGTGGCGACCAGGGATCGGCCTCAGTTTCTCGACGAGTGTCTGCACTCACTGTGCAACGCCATGGCCCCGGACGATGAGTTGATCGTGGTGGACTCGGCTTCAAAGTCAGCTTCCACTGAGGCAGTCGCAAGTGTTCGAGGCGCCCGGGTGATCCGTTGCGCGTCCCCGGGAACCTCGCTGGCGCGCAACACCGGATGGCGCGCAGCAAGCGGGACCTGGGTCGCGTTCATCGATGACGACGTGCGTGTCGATCCACAGTGGGCCAAAGCTCTCCGTGATGCAGCGACTGACAGACCTCAGTTGTCGTTCCTGACTGGCCGGCTACGACTTCCGCATCCCGCGGAGCGCCCCGTGGCCGTCTTCGACGACGAGAATGCCGCCGCGATAGATCGCAACTCGGTAGACGACGTCGGGCACGGTGCCAACTTTGCGGCTCGGCGGGACGCTCTCGAAGCAGTCGGAGGTTACGACGAATCGCTCGGTCCCGGGGCGCGATGGCAAGCGGGTGAGGACCTCGAACTCATCGACAGGCTCATCGCGGCGGGGTTCGGGGGGCGCTACGAACCGACCGTCTCCGGATATCACGTTCAATGGCGCACTCCCAGAGACCTGTTCGGTCTGGAGTGGAGGTACGGGCTTGGCCAGGGCGCCAGGTTGGCCCTCCTGCGGAAGCTCGACCGGGAGCGGTCTCGGGCCGTGGCCAAGAGGGCCACCATCGACTCTGGGGTCATCGAGCTACTTCGCAGTACCGTCCGCGGATGGGAGCGAATAGCGCTGAGAGCCTTGATACGACTGGCTGGTACCGCCGTGGGTTTTGTCGGAATGACCGTCAGCCAAGCGGGCCGCCGCCGGGCCGGCCAAGGGCCGGAGCGGAGCTGATCGATGCCTGCGAACGGGCCACTCGTTTCGGTGGTGCTTCCGACCAGGAATCGTCCTGGACGCTTGCCCCGAGCCCTTTCGTCGGTCCTGGCGCAGACGTACAAGCGCCTGGAGCTTCTCGTCGTCGACGACGCGTCCTCCACACCTGCGGAAGAGGTCGTCGATCAGGTCGGTCGCGGCGATCGTAGAGTCCAGCTCCTGCGGTTCGAAAAGCAAATGGGGGCTTCCGCTGCCCGTAACGCAGCCTTCAAGCGGGCCGCCGGGGATGTCATTGCCTTCATTGACGACGACGACCAATGGAAGCCGCAGAAGCTGGAGCGTCAGGTGAGTTATCTCGCCGCCCATCCTCGAACGGGAATCGTCACGGCCGACTTCGAGGTTATGGACGAACGGCGTGCGGAGATCCTGATCCACCGGGGGCCCGCTTCGTTTCGACGACACCATCTGTGGTGGTTCAACCTTCCCGGCAGCTTCGTCTGCGGCATCGCACGCAGAGAGGCCGTGGACGGCGAGCTATGGCTCGATGAATCGTTCCTGAGCGCGGAAGACTGGGACATGTGGGTTCGGTGCGCCCGGCGCACTTCGATAGGAGTAGTGAAGGAAGTACTCGGGCGTCAAACGCTGCATGCCGATGGGCAGCTCACCGACCCTAGCTCGAGGCTTCAAGGCCTGAAAGCGTTCGAGGGGCGCCATGCGCCATCCCTGTCCAAGGCTTCCTTGGCCTTTCTGCGCGCTCACCAACAGATGGAGATGGGAACGGGGATCCGCAAACGACTGAATGTCCTTCGCTCCCTCGCTACGGATTCCCCACGAGCATCGACGCTCTTGTTGGTCGAACAGTCGGCTCGGCAAATCGGAAAGGTACGACGGGATCCGGGGTTGGTCGATCGAGCGCTCGTCAGAGCGATCGGCTCCGAGTAGGTCCGCTCTCCGTCCTCACTGATGAGTTGATGATGTCAGACACCGGTCCCCTCCACGTCGAGCTTGTCTCATGGGATGATGATCCGCCCGTAGGGGGGCAAGGCGTGTATGTACGAGAGCTTCGGCGGGCCTTGACGGACCGCGGGATCCGGGTGACCTCGCGTTCGGGCCGCGGTCCGTTCGCCGTGTCCTACCCTCGTATCACAGGGCGTCGGCATCTCGACATGTCCATAGCGCTCAATATCTCGGTGCGGTCCCTTCTGGACGCCAAGCCAGATGTGGTCCAACTCTCCGGTGGACCCGGTGGGATCCAGCTGCTCCGCCGGCTGCCGGTCCCCACGGTTTACGTCGCGTATCACACTCACCGGCAGTCGCCAGGGTGGAGGCAGGTGCGGCGACTCTTCGACCGACTCGAGCGCCGCAGCTACGACATCGCCGATACTGTTGCTGCCATCTCTCCTTCGACGGCCGATGCCGTCGTGGCCATGGGCGTCCCCTCGTCGAAGGTGGTCGTCATACCTCCGGGCATCCACATGCCGGAGCGCCCAACCGGCGCCGAAACCGAGCGGGAGGAGGGCAGGATTCTCTTCGTCGGGCGTCTCGAGCCGGCGAAAGGCCCCTTGGACGCTCTCGCTGCCATGGACATCATCTGCCAACAGATTCGCGGAGCGCGAGGAGTCGTCGTCGGGACCGGGTCGCTCAGTCGCCGGGTTCAGGAGGCAGCGGCGGCGACATCGGGACGGGTGGAATACCTCGGGAACCTCTCCGACGACGATGTCGTCCGAGAGTATTTCCGCGCCCAGCTCGTGCTCATGCCGTCGGCGTTCGAGGGGCTCGGTCTGGTTGCGCTCGAGGCCATGGCATGTGGGGCCGCCGTCATCGGCTACGACGTGGAGGGTCTCAGAGACACGATCGCGTGGCGCGGTCGACTCGTGCCTGGCGGCGACGTCGGAGGGCTTGCCCGGGTTGGTCGGGAACTCCTCCAAGATCCGAAGCAGCTGGCAGCCCTGGCTCAATCTGCGACTGAGGAGGTCCGGCGGGAGCGTTCGTGGCCGCGCTGCGCCGAACTGTTCGAACAGCTCTACCGGGAACTGGTCAGTTGAATCGTGTTCGGCGCTTGCGCGCCACTAGACCGCTATTGGATCACGCCCAGAAACATAGAGTCGCTCCAGCAGTGGTGCTATCGAGGAGTCCCAGTCGAACTCCTCTGCGCGACCGCGGCATAACCGCGCTGTATCGATCTGCTGGGCAAGCTCCAAGGCGTCATCGAGCGATCGTGCCAGGGACTGCGGATCATGCGGTTTAGCGACACAACCGGTCTCCGGGGTCACCAGCGACGGGGGAGCGGCGTCGTCGACCACGACGATCGGCGTACCGCAGGCGAGCGATTCGATGAGAACCAAGCCAAACGACTCGGATACCGATGGGAGGCAGGTCACCCATGCCCGTCCGTAGCGCTCGGCCTGACTGCTCGGATCCCCGACGGGCAGGTGCTCCGCGATGCCGGCCGCCTCGGGAACCCGGGAGAGAATCGCACGGGGGTCCCCTGGCCCGCTGAGCCACACCTTCAGGTCCGGTCTGCTTCTCGCCAGGATAACGGCGGCGCTGAGGAGATCCTCCACCCCCTTTCGGGGGTCGTCGAGCAGGCCGGAGAAGAGGATTGTCGGAACCCGCTCGCGGCTCTTCGCCGGGGCAAAGCTTTCGACTCGTACTCCGCCGGGGACGAGCGCTCCGCCCCGGTTCCAGTCTCTGCGGAGAGCGTCCAAGGCAAACTGGGACATACACGCGTACACGTCGACCTTGCGGACGATGATCCGCCGCGCCCATCCCTCTGGCTGATTTGCCCACCAACCACGGTCCGGGATTCCCATCTCGTCGTACAGGACCGTGTGTCCCCCGAGTCGACGAGTCACAGCGGCAGCCAGGGCATCCAGAGGCATCATCGAATGAACGGCTTCGTAATGCCCAGTTATGAGCTTCGGAAGAATTCGAAGCGCAAAGCTCAACTCGTGCCGATACGAGTCCTTGAAGCGTCGGCGAAGCTTGATTGTCTCGATTCCGTCCTGGCGCTCATGGACCGGTTGCCAACCGGATGTCAGGATCGTCACCGCATGACCCCTGGCGGCAAGTGCGCGCGCAGTCTCCACCACTATGCGCTCGGCGCCTCTCCTCACGTCGGGCCAGGAGTACGGATGTGTGATGGCCAATTTCATGCCGTCGGCAGTCCCCTGCGATCAGAGAGAACGGCCAAGAGTACTGTCATCTTCATTCACCGTCGATTTGCAGGCGCACCCCTCGCCGCCGGGCTCCGTTCATGAGGATTCTGGCCATCGCGAACTGGTTTCCCCCTCACCACCGCGGCGGATATGAGATCAATTGCGCCGACGTCATGACCCGCATGGCTTCACGCGGGCACGACGTCGAGGTTCTGTGCTCCGATGAGCGGCTTCCAGGCGTGCGCGAGGACACGCTCGATTCCGCCACGTCGATCCCGGTACACAGGTACATCCGGCTGTACTGGCGCGACGAAGTCCCCTGGAAGCCCCCTGTACACGAGCGCTTGCGAATCGAGCGAGCGAACCAGGCCAGCCTCCGTCGGGTGCTGGACAGGTTCGAACCCGACGTCATCTCGGTCTGGCACATGGCTGTGATGTCTCTCAGCCTTCTGGCGACCATCGGGCGCCGTGACCTTCCGGTGGTCTATGCCATATGCGATTCCTGGCCTACATATGCACTTCAGCTGGATCATTGGAGCCGGCTCTTCAACGGTTCCGCGCTCCGCCGGGTCGTGGGTCACGTGTGCGAGAGGGTCATCTCGACGCCGTGTTTGCTTCCAGACCTTGGCTCACTAGGACACGCGTCATTCGTGTCTTCGTTCACCTGGCAGGAGGTCCAGGCGGGTTCGCCTTGGAGGTTCCAGCAGCACGGGATCATCGCCTCCGGGATCGACAGGTCGAACCTGAAGACAGATACGACCGACGGCGACGCAGCACCGGATCGGCCCTGGGATTGGAGGCTCGGGTACTTCGGGCGCTTCGATCCGCGGAAGGGGACCGAGACCCTGATCAGGGGGTTCGCCCTGCTGCCGGAGCGGTCGTCTCTGGTCATGTACGGCAGGGGTGGTGAAGGTGAGCGAGAGCGCCTGCGGGCCCTCGCCGACAGCCTGGGGGTCGGGGCGAGAGTGTCCTTCGGGTTCCTCGACAGTTCGGAACTCGGAGAGGCATACAGAGCTCTCGATTGCGTCGTGTTCCCGAGCGAGTGGCCGGAGCCATTCGGTTTGGTTCCGCTGGAGGCCATGGAATGCGGAGTACCGGTGGTCGCAACCGGCGTCGGTGGCTCCGCCGATATCACAGTCGACGGTGTGAACGCCGTGCTGTTCCGAGCAGGCGACCCTGCGAGTCTTGCTGAGGCCGTCCGCAGGCTGGCCCACGATCCAGTCCTGCGCGCGCAACTTGTAGAGCGAGGAAGGCACACGGTCGAGAGATACGACGTTGATCTTATGGCGGATGCGTATGAGCGGCGTTTCGAGGACGAGATCCGGTGCCGCGGGCGCGATAGAGAACATCAACCGCGCTGATCGTCGATAGCGCCGTTCACCAGCGGCAGGGCTCTCCCTCTAGGGCCGTGAGTCGTACCAGACGCACCACGGTGCCCGGCCAGATGTCCAGAGGCCCTCCAGCAAGAGGCGCTCACGAGGCGTGTCCATCGGCTGCCAGAAGCCGTCGTGTGGGTAGGCGGTGAGTTGACCGTCGGCAGCCAGGGCGCCCAGCGGCTCCCGTTCGAGCATGTAGTTGCCTTCTGCCGGGAAATACCGGTCGAGGGCTTCTCGTTGGAACACCATGAACCCGCCGTTGATGGCTCCGGTACTGGTCTGCGGCTTCTCCACGAAGCTCGTCACCTTGCCGTCGTCCCCGATTGTGAGTTCCCCGAACCGGCTGGGTGGCTGCACTGCGGTGATCGTGGCGAGGCGACCCGCGCGGCGATGACATTGGAGCAACGCTGATATGTCGATGTCTCCGATGGAGTCGCCGTAGGTCACCATGAAGGTGTCACAACTGACCCGGTCCATTGCTCTCCTCACCCGACTGCCGGTGAGAGTGTCTCTCCCGGTGTCCTTGCAGGTAACCCGCCAGTTGCCTGTTGCGAGGGAGTCGTGGAAGCTGACTTTGCCGGGGTCACCCAGCTGTAGCGTGAAGTCGCGAGTCATCGCGTCGTAGTGAAGGAAGTACCGGCGAATCTCTTCACCCAACCAGCCCAGTGCCAGGACGAAGTCTGCGTAGCCGAAGGTCGAGTACACCTTCATTATGTGCCACAGGATCGGACGATCTCCGATCGGTGCCAACGGCTTAGGGATTGTCGAGTCGTAGCTGCTCAGTCGGGTTCCGCGCCCGCCGCAGAGGATTACCACGGGAACTTGGCTTTCAGCCATGGCGTAGATCCCAGGTGTAGGGGATGGACGCATCCAGGGGATCCAGTCGCCGGATCTCCTCGGGATAGTGGGGGGTGGTCGAGCAGTTCGCGACCAGCGCGGTGGCTGTTCCCTCTCCCTTGAAGCCGTTCCACACGAGCGGCGGGATCGTGACGAGGCAGTAGTTGAGCTCGCCTATGTGCAGCTCGACGACGTTTCCCTTGGTCGGCGAATCGGGACGGTCGTCATAGCAGACCAGCTTCACCATGCCCACTGGAACCGCGTAGTTGAGCTGCATCTCCTGGTGCAGGTGCCACGCCTTGACGACCCCCGGATAGACCGTAGAGAAGTAGATCTCGCCGAATCTCTCGAAAACCGGGCTGTCGTTGCGAA
>DATLUM010000038.1 GCA_035533095.1 Acidimicrobiales bacterium
CGCGGCACTAGGCGTGCAGCGAGCGTCACCCGGCCGGGGTGCCGCCGGAACTCCGCTGATCGCTCCACGGCGTGGACGAGGTCGTCGACGCGTGCGAGGCGGCGGGCGAGCGCCCGGTCGACCAGGTCGTCGATCTCGTGCGGACCCATGTCCGCGGCGCAGTCGAGGATTGTCCGTACCGGGTCGGTGCACGGGATCCCGCGCCGGACGGCAAGCCGGGACGTTATGCGGCTGCGAACGACCCGGACTCCCTCGACGTCTCTCACCTTCGTGTGCGGGATCGTCACGGTCGGCCGGGTTGCCGGCGCCGGCCGGGTCGCGTGCGCCGGCGGTGGTGCGTCGGCCAGGCCCCACAGCCACGCCGCGGAGAGGTGCGACGCCGCCGCCTGCCGCCCGCACGCGAGAACCGCAGCACGGAGATCTCCCAGCGGACCCGGCGGCGACCCGGTAAGCCGGTAGACCCCTCGGGTCTGGCGGACCCAGGCGCCGGTCCGGAGTCGGCTGACGATCTGCTGCTCCGTCAGCCCGAGCCTGAGTGCCTCCTGGCGGCTAATGACGCCCTGATGCCTTGCGAGCCAATCTCTGACGCCGTTCTCAACATCAGATATCATGAGACGACATTAACTAGGGAGTGGCTTCAGGGCAACTGGGTAACTTAAATATCCTCTCAGCATATTTAGGTTACCCACTCCCATCGGATGACCGCTGAACCCGCACGACCGAGCCGATCCGCCGTAGCACCCGGCCCCATCCACCCGGCCCATCCACCCGGCCCACCCACTCCGCCACACCACCCCCACGATCCCGGGCCGCCACGGCAGAATGACCCCATGGCCGAGTTCGCCCTCATCACCGGGCTCTCCGGCGCCGGCCGCTCTCAGGCCGCCGCGACCCTCGAGGACCTCGGCTGGTTCGTGATCGACAACATCCCGACGCCCCTGATCACGAAGGTGGCCGACCTGGTCGAATCCCCCGGGACCACGATCGAGCGCATCGCCCTGGTCGTCGGCCGTGATGCCCAGCAGCTCGACGATCTGGAGGCGGCCGTCGGCCATCTCCGCGGCCGCGGCTCGAAGGTCCGCACCCTGTTCCTGGAGGCGTCCGACGACGTGCTGATCCGCCGTTTCGAGGGGACCCGCCGGCGGCACCCTCTCGGACAGGAGGGGGTGACCGAGGCGATCTCCCTGGAGCGGGAGCGGCTGCAGCCGATACGGGCCATGGCGGACGTCGTGGTCGACACGTCGGATCTCCACGTCAACCAGCTACGCGACCGCCTCCTCGATCTCTTCACCGCGGATCGTTTGGAGCGACTGCAGGTGTCGGTGATGTCGTTTGGGTTCAAGCACGGCCTCCCGCTCGACGTCGATGACGTGTTCGACGCGCGGTTCCTGCCCAACCCCCACTGGGTGGACGAGCTCAGGCCGCTGACCGGGCTCGACGAGGCCGTGAGGGCGTACGTGTTCGAGCAGCCCGACGCCAAAGAGTTCCTCAACCGGATCGACGACCTCCTGGGATTCCTGTTGCCGGGCTACATAAGGGAAGGCAAGTCGTACCTGACGGTCGCCATCGGTTGCACCGGCGGGCGCCACAGGTCCGTGGCCCTGGCCGCCGAAGTCGCGCAGCGCCTGCGTGCGCGGGGGTATGAACCATCGGTGATCCATCGGGACATCGACCGGTGACCCCCCCGACACCGGTCACCCCCCCGACACCGGTCACCCCCGCAAAGGACCCCCGCCGGCGCCCGCGCGTCGTCGCCCTCGGAGGCGGACACGGCCTCGCCACCACCCTCCAGGCCGCCCGCCTCTACGCCGGCGAGCTCACGGCGGTCGTGTCGGTAGCCGACGACGGTGGATCCAGCGGCCGGCTCCGCCAGATCGCGGGCATCCCCGCCCCCGGCGACCTGAGGCGCTGCCTGGTCGCGATGGCGGGCGCCGACGCGGACTCGACCTGGGCCCGCGCTTTCGAGTACCGGTTCCCCTCGGGGGACCTCGAGGGTCACGCGCTCGGCAACCTCCTGATCACCGGCCTGGCGAACGTCACCGGCGACTTCGGGGAGGCCCTCCAACTCGCCTCGTCGCTGCTCGGGACGGTGGGCCGGGTGCTCCCCGCCACGGCCACGCCCGTGGTGCTGAAGGCCGACGTCGCCGGCACTGAAGTCCTCGGGCAGGTCAACGTCTCCGAGTCGCCGGGCACCATCTCTGGTGTCTCGATCGTCCCGCCCGACGCTCCCGTCCCCGCCGAGGTTCTCGCGGCGATCGCCGGCGCAGACCAGATCGTCATCGGGCCCGGGTCTCTTTTCACGAGCGTCCTCGCCGTGTGCGTCGTGCCGGGGATACGCGACGCCCTCGAAGCCCGACGCCAAGCCAACGCCGGCGCGCGATCCATCGTCTACGTCTGCAACCTGCGTCCCCAACCCCCCGAGACCGCCGGCTTCACGCCGGCGGACCACCTGCGCGCGGTCCTCGGTCACGGGGTGCCGGTGGATGCGATGATCACACACGACCCGGCGGCTCCCGAGCAGCTGGACGGAATCCGCGTCGTGCGCGCCCCCGTCAACCGGCCCGACGGCGCAGGACACGCCCCCGCACGTCTGGCCGCTGTGCTTCGCCGGCTGACATAGTGACCGGCGCTAAGAGAAGAAGGAGTCGATGATGGCGATTCGAGTAGGGATCAACGGTTTCGGCCGAATCGGTCGCAACTTCGTGCGATCGGCGCTGCAGCAGGCGGCGAGTGACCCATCGGCCCCCGAGGTGACGGTCGTCGGTGTCAACGACCTGGTCCCCACCGCCACGAACGCCCACCTCCTCAAGTACGACTCGACGCAGGGAACGCTCGAGGCCGCCGTCGAGCACAGCGACGACTCGATCAGAGTCGGCGACCAGACGTTCCAGGTCTTCTCCGAGCGCGATCCGAAAGCGCTCCCGTGGGCGGACCTCGGGGTCGACGTGGTCGTGGAGTCGACGGGATTGTTCACCAGCCGTGAGAAGGCCGCCGCCCACATAGACGCCGGCGCGCCGCGGGTCATCATCTCAGCGCCGGCGACGGGGGTCGATGCCACGTTCGTCGTCGGCGTCAACGACGACACCTACGACCCGGCCGCACACAAGGTCGTGTCGAACGCGTCGTGCACGACCAACTGCTTCGTGCCGATGATGAAGGTTCTCGACGATGCGTTCGGGATCGAGAAGGGCCTCATGACGACGGTCCACGCTTACACCAACGACCAGAACCTTCTCGACCTCGCCCACAAGGACCTGCGCCGTGCGCGCTCGGCGCCGGTCAACATCGTCCCGGCGTCGACGGGGGCTGCGCGCGCGACCAGCCTGGTCATGGAGTCGATGAAGGGCCGTCTGGACGGGACGGCGCTGCGGGTGCCGGTGGTCGACGGTTCGATCACGGACTTCACCGGCATTCTCAATTGCGAGGTGACGGTGGAGGAGATCAACCAGGCGTTCCGCGAGGCGGCGTCGTCCGGCCCGCTTTCGAAGGTGCTCGTCTACACGGCCGATCCGATCGTGTCGAGCGACATAGTGGGGTCGCCGGCGTCCTGCACGTTCGACTCGCTGTTGACGATGGCCATGGGCTCGCTGGTGAAGGTGTTCGGTTGGTACGACAACGAGTGGGGGTACTCGAACAGGCTCGTGGATCTCGCGCGCCTCGTCGGCAGCAGATGATGGAAAAGACGCCGACGCTCGAAGACCTCCCCGATGTCGGAGGCAAGAGCGTGTTGATGCGAACGGACTACAACGTCCCGATAGTCGACGGCCGCATCACCGACGACCTCAGGATGCGGCTCCCGATGGAGACGATCATCTGGCTGCTCGACCACGGCGCGAGGCGGGTGACAACAGCGAGCCACCTCGGCCGGCCCAAGGGCAAGCCGGACCCCCGTTTCAGCATGGAGCCGGTCCGCGTGCACCTGCGCGAGCTCGTCGAAGCGGCCGGCGCCGACCCGTCGAAAGTCGAGCTCCTCGAGAACCTCCGCTTCGATCCGCGAGAGGAAGCCGGCGATCTGTCTTTCGCCAAGGAGCTCGTCGAAGGCCACGACGTCTTCGTCAACGACGCCTTCGGGGCCGCCCACCGGGCGCACGCGTCGGTCGTGGGCCCGCCGAGGTTCCTCCCCTCCGCCGCCGGTCGTGTGATGGCCCGGGAGGTCGAGGTGCTCGGTGGCCTGCTCGAAGGTGCCAAGCGCCCGTTCGTCGCCGTGCTCGGCGGTTCGAAGGTGAGCGACAAGCTCGGCGTCATCGAGTCTCTTCTGAAGCGGGTGGACACGCTGCTCGTCGGCGGCGGCATGTGCTTCACCTTCCTCGCCGCGCAGGGTCACTCCGTCGGCGAGTCCCTGTTCGAAGCCGACCAGGTCGACACCTGTCGCCGGCTGCTCGAGTCGGGCGACCAGATCCAGGTTCCGTCCGACCTGACCGTCCTGAGCCCTGGTGGCAGGTTCGGCGCCGGCGTGCAGCCATCGGGCGAGACGCGCCAGGTGGGGGCGGACGTACCCGACGAATGGATCGGGCTGGACATCGGACCCGGCACCGCGGCCGAGTTCGCCGACGTCATAGGTGCAGCCGCAACGGTCCTGTGGAACGGGCCGATGGGCGTCTTCGAGGATCCGCGTTTTGCAGCCGGTACCCGCACCGTCGCCGAAGCGGTCGCCGCGACTCGAGGTTTCACCGTCGTCGGTGGTGGCGACAGCGCGGCGGCCCTCGCCGAGTTCGGCCTCGCCGGCGATGTCGACCACCTGTCGACCGGCGGGGGAGCGTCTCTGGAATTCCTGGAGCACGGCGATCTGCCCGGAGTAGCCGCGCTCCGATCTGGCATGGTCGCGACGTGAGCGCATCGAAAGCCGGCAGCGGCCGGCGCCCGCTCATATCAGGCAACTGGAAGATGAACCTCACCCACCTCGAGGCGATCAACGTCGTCCAGAAGCTCGCGTACAGCCTCGAACCCGCGACCACGTCGAAGCGGGACGTATCCATCCACCCGCCGTTCACCGCGCTGCGGTCGGTGCAGACCGTTCTCGACGCGGACGACATGCCCATGGCGCTCGGAGCGCAGGACGTCCACTGGGAGGCCAAGGGCGCCTACACCGGCGAGGTGAGCCCGTTGATGCTCGCCAAGCTCAACGTTCACTATGTAATAGTCGGCCACTCCGAACGGCGGGAGATGTTCGGAGAGACCGACGAGACGGTCAACAAGAAGGTCAAGGCCGTGCTCGCCGCCGCCATGACACCGATCATGTGTGTGGGCGAGACGCTCGACGAGCGCGAGGCGGGCGTTACCGAGGAGAAGGTGATAGGTCAACTCCGCGCTGGGCTTGCGGGGGTCGTCCCGGAGTCGGTGGCCTCGTTGGTCGTCGCGTACGAGCCCATCTGGGCGATCGGAACCGGGCGGACGGCCACCCCGGAGGATGCGCAGGCCGTTTGCGAGGCGATCCGGTCGACCGTCGTCGCCGAGCACGGAGCCCAAGCAGGGGCGTCCGTGAGAATCCAGTACGGCGGCTCGGTCAAGCCGGACAACATCGACGACCTCATGGCACTACCCGATGTCGACGGGGCGCTGGTCGGTGGTGCCAGCCTCGACCCGTCGGATTTCGCGAGGATCGTCTCCTTCACGGGCCAGTGATCCTGTGAAATCGCTGAAACATCTGTTGCAACAAAGTGGTCTCGCCAACACAGGTATCTCGCAAAATGCAACGCTGTGCTGCTATGTTGCGTCCGCCGCCTGAGGAACGACAGGTGAAAATGCAAGAGGAGGAGGCGTCTAAGCCTTGCTGACCGCTGTCATCATTGTCATCCACATCGTCGTCTCTTTGCTGCTGATAGGCATGGTCCTTTTGCATAGCGGCAAGGGTGGCGGGTTGTCGGAGATGTTCGGTGGCGGTCTGGGTCAGGCAGCCGCTGGGTCGACTGTGGCCGAGCGGAACCTGGACAGGGCGACGATCGCATGTTCCGCCTGTTTCCTTTTCACCACCATCATCCTCGCGATCCGCCTCCAGTGAACGGGACGAAAGGGAGAACCCGTTGGTGGTGGAGCGGACGACAAAGGTGACCGGAGCGAAAAGCGACGGTCGTGAGATGAGGAGGGTCTCGAAAGGTGCAACGTTTTAAGCGAAGGACGTTGCAGCTAGGCGCCGGAATAGCAACACTGGCGCTCGTAGCTGCGGCATGTGGGAGCAGCAACAAGGGAACTACAAGTCCGGGGACCGGCGCGACCAACGCCGGCGGAACCCAGATATTCCAGCCGAACTCGGGGGGCACGCCGAAGTCCGGCGGGACCCTCACCATGCTCGGCACGGGCGACGTCGACTACATGGACCCGAACATCAGCTACTACACCATCGGGTACCTGGGCCTGCGTGAGTGGAGCCGCCAGCTCTACAACTACCCGGCGATTGAGGGCAAGACCACCACCGCGGTGCCGGACCTCGCGACAGCGATGCCGCACATCACAGACGGAGGGTTGAAGTACGCGGTCACCATCCGTACCGGCGCCATGTGGAACACCACGCCTGCGCGCCAGGTCAAGGCCGCCGACGTCGTGCTCGGCGTGAAGCGGTCCTGCAACCCGGTGCAGCCATTCGGTGGCCAGCCCGACTTCAGTGACATCCTCTCCGGTTACAGCGACTTCTGCAACGCGTTCGCCAACGTGGCGCAGACCACCACGGCCATCAAGCAGTACATCGACACCCACAACATCTCCGGTGTTTCGGTGGACCCGTCGAACCCGTTGACCGTGGACTTCACGCTGGTCAAGCCATCGTCGTACTTCACCGACATGCTGACCCTGCCGCCGTTCGCGCCGGCTCCGGTCGAGTACCTCAACTACCTGCCGGCCAGCAACGACCTGGCACAGCACACGATCGCCGACGGCCCCTACCAGGTCTCCAGCTACGACCCGGGCAAGACCATCAACTTCGTGCGCAACCCGGCCTGGAAGGCCAGCACGGACCCGATCCGCAAGGCGTACGTCGACAAGATCGTCGTGACGGAGACCGGCAACCAGACGCAGAACGAGCAGGAGATCGAGACCAACTCGCCGCAGGCGGACATGGAGTTTGATTCCTTCCCGCCCATCAACGTCGTCCCGGGACTGATCGCGAACAAGGACCCCAGGTTCAACCTGCAGTCCACCTACTCGACGAACCCCTACGTCCTGTTCAACACCGTGTCGCCCAACAACAACGGCGCTCTCGGCAAGGTCGAGGTACGCCAGGCTCTCGAGTACGCGCTCAACCGGACCCACCTGATCCAGGACGCCGGCGGTCCTTCAGTGTCCCCGCCGCTCACCCAGATCCTGCCTACGGGCATCGGTGGCTCTACGCCGACGTACGACCCGTACCCCTACAACCCGACCAAGGCGAAGCAGATGCTCACCCAAGCGGGCGTCACGAACCTAACCTTGAAGTTCCTGTACCGGCCTTCGTCGTCGGTCAGCTCCAAGATGTTCCAGACGATCCAGGCCGACCTGGGCCAGCTCGGGATCACGGTCACCGGTGTGGGTGTGCCCAGCGCGGACTTCTACACCAAGTACCTCGAGGTTCCCTCGGTGGCGAAGAACGGCACCTGGGACGTGTCCCTCGCCGGTTGGGGTCCTGACTGGTACGGCGACGCGGCGAAGTCCTTCTTCGAGCCGCTGTTCGATGGCCGGATCCTGCCCCCGAACTCGAGCGACTTCGGGTTCTTCAGCAGCTCCGCCGTCAACAGCCTGATCGACCAGGCACTCAAGGCCCCGAACTCCTCGGCCGCCGCGAGCCTGTGGCATCAGGCTGACGTCCAGGTCATGAAGGAAGCGGCGATCTTCCCGATCACCGACCCCAACCAGCCCCTCATGCGAGGCTCGCAGGTGCACAACGCCATCTACGTCCCCGCCATCCAGCAGTTCGACCCGACGAACGTTTGGTTGAGCTAAGAGGCAAACCTGCCCGGATGAGGGCATAGTTAGTACTGAAGGTGATCGGCCCGGCGACTCGCCGGGCCGATCACCGCAATAGCGGCAGCAGAAGGGGACGCCACATGGCGCTTCTGGAGATCAAGGACCTTGAAGTCTCGTTTCCTACGATCGACGGCGTCGTGCAAGCGGTCCGGGGCGTGTCCTTTTCGGTGGATAAAGGGAAGACACTCGGCATTGTGGGCGAATCGGGCTCCGGCAAGAGTGTCGCCACCCAGACGATCACAGGTTTGACTCGGGGCGCGGAGGTCTCCGGGCAGGCTCTGTTCCGTGGAAAAGACCTACTCACCATGACCCAGGCGGAGTTGCGGCAGGTACGCGGGCCGCAGATAGCGATGATCTTCCAGGATCCGCTTTCGAGCCTCCATCCCTACTACCGGGTGGGATGGCAGATAGTCGAGATGATCCGCGCTCATGAGCCGGACACGTCGAAGAAAGCCGCCCGCCAAAGGGCCGTCGACCTGCTGCGCCTCGTGGGGATCCCTCAGCCGGAACGGCGTGTCGACGACTATCCCCATCAGTTCTCCGGTGGAATGCGCCAGAGAGCGATGATCGCGATGGCCATGTCTCTCAACCCGGTGCTCCTCATCGCGGACGAGCCCACGACGGCGTTGGACGTGACGGTCCAGGCGCAGGTGCTGCGGGTGATCGAGCGCCTCCAGGAGGAGTTCGACACCGCCGTGATCCTGATCACCCACGACCTCGGTGTCATCGCGGAGGTCGCCGACGACGTCGTGGTGATGTACGCGGGCTCGGCCATGGAACATGCCACCCGGGACGAGATCTTCTACCAGAACCACCATCCCTACACGGAGGGTCTGCTCAGGTCGCTTCCTGCATACGGCGGAGAGCGCGAGCGTTTGCATCCGATCGCGGGTCAGCCGCCCAGCTTGATCAACCCGCCGAAGGGATGCCCGTTCCACCCGAGGTGCCCATACGTCTTCGACAAGTGCCGCACAGATCCGCCACCGCCGCTCGACCCTGTCGAAGGCTCGGTGTCACATCGGTCGGCATGCTGGCTGCCCCATACCCGGGCCGGCCGGGAGGAGGTCAGGTTGCGCGTCACCGGGGAGGCGCTGGCGAGATGACCGCACCAGGGGGCGACGTGTTGGTGTCGGCGACCGACGTGGTGAAACATTTCCCCGTCCAGTCGGGGAGTCTGAGGCGCTCCCGCGATGTCGTGCATGCAGTCGACGGCGTCAGCCTGGAGGTCCGCCGGGGCGAGACGCTCGGTATCGTCGGTGAGACCGGCTGCGGCAAGTCCACCCTGGCCCGGTGCATCGCCCGCCTGTTCGACCTGACCTCGGGAAAGGTCGTCTTCGACGGCCAGGACATAAGCCGGTTGAAGCCTCGCCACCTCCGCCCGGTCCGGCGCGAGGTGCAGATGATCTTCCAGGATCCTTATGGCTCGCTCAATCCGAAGCGCCGGGTGGGCTCGATCATCGGAGATCCGTTCGCCATTCACGGGGTGGCCCGGGGCGATGAGCGCAAGCGCCGGGTCCAGGAGCTGATGGAGGTCGTCGGCCTCAATCCCGAGCACTACAACAGGTTCCCGGCCGAGTTCTCCGGTGGCCAGCGCCAGCGGATCGGGGTGGCCCGAGCCCTCGCTCTGCGTCCGAAGCTGATCGTCTGTGACGAGCCCGTGTCAGCGCTCGACGTGTCGATCCAGGCGCAGATCGTCAACCTGCTGTCGGACCTGCAGGACCAGTTCCAGCTGACGTACATCTTCATCGCCCACGATCTGTCCGTGGTGCGCCACGTGAGCGATCGGGTGGCCATTATGTACTTGGGCAAGATCGTCGAGATGGCTCCGGTCGAAGACATCTACACCCGCGCTCGGCACCCTTACGCCAAGGCTCTCTTGTCGGCCGTTCCGGTACCGGATCCGAAGACGGCTTCGCAACGTGAGCGGATCATCCTCGTCGGCGACGTGCCTTCGCCGATCAACCCCCCGAGCGGCTGCCGGTTCCACCC
This sequence comes from Acidimicrobiales bacterium, assembly GCA_035533095.1. Taxonomy (NCBI): domain Bacteria; kingdom Bacillati; phylum Actinomycetota; class Acidimicrobiia; order Acidimicrobiales; species Acidimicrobiales bacterium. Next base: position 9,922 of record DATLUM010000038.1, read on the forward strand.
CCGCTGCCCGAAGGCCCAGCAACGATGCGTCGACGAGGTGCCGGATCTCGTGCCACGGCTGTCAGACGACGCGTCGCACCTCGCCGCGTGCCATTTCCCGGTAGCCGACGGCGAAGACCTCACGGCTAGCAGGCCCACTATCTCCACCGAAGACCGCGTGGTAGAACCCGAGTTGGTTGGCCTGGAGGTTCTTCACGGCCTCTCGGATCGGACCGAGGGAGGCACACAATGAGCTTGAGTGCATCATCATCCGTCGAGACGGTTCGGGAGCCGGGTTCTCCTCTCAGCGGAGCCACCGGTGAAGAGGTGGCGGCGAAGATCGAGGGGCGCGGCACATGGCAGCTCGCGTGGGCGCGTCTCAGGCGCGACCGGGCAGCCATGATCGCCTTGGGCGTGATCGTGGTCATCATCCTCGTGGCCATCTTCGCCCCGTTGTTCGCCACCGTGACCGGCCACGGCGTCAACCAGCAGTTCCGTAACACCGGCCTCTCGCCCGACGGTCTGCCTCGCGGTCCGAACGGCACCTTCGTGCTCGGAACCGATGACCAGGGCCGCGACGTCCTCGTCCGGATCGCATACGGCACGCGCATATCCCTGTTTGTGGGCGTCGCTGTGACCCTCATCGTCGTGGTGATCGGCGGTCTTCTGGGCCTGGCTGCCGGCTACCTCGGCGGAATCGTCGACACGCTGATCGCGCGGCTGATCGACATCGTGTTGTCCCTGCCCTACCTCATGTTCGCCATCTCCCTGGTGTCGGTCGGCTTCTTGGGGGGCAACCAGGGGAAGCTGCTCGGAGTCAAAGGTCTTCCGATCATCGTGTTCGTGATCGCGGTGTTCGCGTGGGCGGCGATCGCGAGGATCGTCCGGGGGCAGGTGTTGTCCATCCGGGAGAAGGAGTACATCGAGGCAGCACGATCCCTCGGGGCCAGTTCGTGGCGGATCATGATCGTCGACATCCTGCCGAACGTCACCACTCAGCTCATCGTCTACGCGACTCTGCTGATCCCGGTGACGATCGTGACCGAGGCGGCTCTCTCCTTTCTTGGGCTGGGCATACCGCCACCCACCGCCGACTGGGGCCAGATGATCTCTGAGTCGCAGGTCCTGTACCAGCAGGCGTGGTGGTTCCTCTTCTTCCCGAGCGCCGCGCTGGTGATAACGACTCTCGCGTTCAACATCTTCGGCGACGGGATACGCGATGCACTCGATCCTCGCCTGGAACGGATATAGGTCGCCATGGCCCGCTTCCTGATCCGCCGGATCCTTCTCGGACTGTTCGTCGTATGGCTCACAGTCACGCTCGTCTTCCTGATCTTCTTCGTCGGTCCCGGTCCTCAGGACGTCGCCAGGCGGCTCGCCGGCAAGCAGGCGACGCCTCAGCAGGTTCACCTCGTCCTGCTGCGACTTCACCTCAATCAGCCGATGATCAAGGTCTACTGGCACTTCGTCTGGAACCAGTTGCTGCACGCCAAGCTGTACTCGTACATTCACGATCAGCCCGTGACCACTGTGATCCGTGAGGCCTTCCCGCTGACGCTGTCGCTCGCGATCGGTGCCGCGATCATCTGGTTCGTGCTGGGCGTCCTGTCCGGTGTGCTCTCAGCGGTCCGCCGCGGCTCCATCTGGGACCGTTCGGCCACGGCTACGGCGCTGTTCTTCTACTCGACGCCGGTGTTCGTACTCGGCCTGATCCTCCTGTACGTGTTCTACTTCCAGTTCAGCCGGGCCGGGATCCATGTGTTCCCGGGACAGGGGCCCGGGGCGGTCCCGCACAACCCTCTTACGTTCTTCAAGAGCTTCCTGCTGCCGTGGATGGCGCTCGCGCTCATCTCCGCGGCGACCTACACGCGGCTGACTCGCGGGTCGATGCTCGAGGTGATGGGGGAGGACTACATCCGCACCGCCCGGTCCAAGGGACTGCTCGAGCGGCGAGTGATATACCGCCATGCTCTCCGCTCTGCGTTGACACCGGTCGTGAGCCAGTTCGGCATCGACGTCGGGACCCTCCTCGGTGGTGCGATCCTGACCGAGTACACGTTCGGGATCCCGGGTCTGGGCTGGACGGCCGTCCATGCGATCGAGCAGAACGATCTTCCGGTGATCATCGGGATCGTCGTGGTGGCCACGGCGGCCGTCGTCGCGGCGAACATCCTCGTCGACATCTTCTACGCCTTCCTCGACCCCCGAGTTCGCTTGCACTAGTGGCTCGCCTCAATCGGCGAGCGCTTGCCGCTGCGGCGGCGGCCCTCATCGCTGCGAGCGGCTGCAGCTCGTCCCACAGCCCCCGCGGTACGCCGCCGGCTCGTCAAGGCGCTCCGCCTCCGTCGGCCGCGCCGGTGACCGAGCTGAGCTACGCAGTCAACTCCAGCCCGCCTGCCAACTGGAACATCCTCGCCGCGGGGACCGACCAGCAGGCTCTCTCAGCCGTCGCCGACCAGGTGTGGCCGTCGGTCTTCACCTTCGGGCCTGACTTCAATCCGGTTCTGAACACGGCGCTGGTCCAGTCGGCCACGGAGACGTCCCAATACCCCCAGACGATCGTCTACAAGATCAATCCCGAGGCGAGGTGGTCGGACGGAACCCCGGTGTCCGGCGCCGATTTTGTCTACAACTGGTCGGTCCAGTCGGGGAGTGCCGCGACCACCGACGTGAACGGGAAGGCGTTCACCCCGGCCAGCATCAGCGGGTACAGCGACGTGAAGTCCGTGACCATTTCGCCGGCCTCATCCGACGTCGTCACCGTGGTCTTCTCGACGCCAGACCCTGACTGGACAGCGCTCTTCCGCCACCTGCTTCCGGCGCACGTGGCCCAGCGAGTCGGCTTCGACACCGGATTCACCGACCCCATTGCCGACCTTGTCTCCGATGGTCCCTACGTGGTCGCTTCCTACGATCCGTCTGGCGTCGTTCACCTTGTCCGCAACCCGTCTTATGCCGGCCCACCCGCAGCAGCCCTGGAACTCGACGTGCACTTCCTGCCTGACACAGAGCAGATCACCTCTGCTCTCACGGCCGGCCAGATCAGCTGCGCAAGCGTTCCTGCCACGGCGGCCGCTCTTTCAACCCTGAAATCGGCCGGCAACCTGACAGTGAACGTCGCCCCCGGGTCGACCTACATCGACGTTGTCTTCAACGCGAAGAGCGGGCCGATGCGCTCCGCCGACACCCGCGCCGCCGTCACCCAGGCGATCGCACGCTCGGGGGTCATCTCGCAGGCTCTCGCCGGCGTCGACCCCCAGGCCCCGCCCACCGCCAACCGGTTCCTGGTGACGGGGGAGTCCGGTTACACGGCGAACACAACCCCACCTCTGCCGGGAGGCAAGGCGCCACCTACCTCCGTCGCGGGTCTCCGGTTCGAGGTGACGCTGACCGACGCGGTGGCGGTGGCCGCGTCGCAGGCGGTCGCCGAGCAGCTCGACGCCGCCGGCTTCCAGGTGGAGACAACCACTTCGGGCACCTGGGACATCGCCTTGATCGAGCGACAGCTGACACCCTGGCCGTCACAGGTGATCACCGCCTACAGCTCCGGCTCCCCGGCGAATCTGGGCGGGGTGTCCAGCGCTGCGTTGGATCAGGCAGTCGCTGCAGCTGCCGCGGCTTCAGGATCGCAGCGCCCGGTATTGATCGACCAGGTCGATGAAGCGGCCTGGCAGGCCTACGCGGATCTCCCGATAGTCGCCATACCTCAGGTCCTCGCGTGCCAGTCGAACGTCAGCGGCGCGGCACCGAACCCGTCGCCCGACGGTCCGGCGTTCAACGCCGCCAGGTGGGGACTGACCAGCGGCTCGCCCTAGTGTCGGCGGTCATGGTCTCTGAGATCTTCGATCCCTCCGCCTGGCGAGAGGTCGACGGCTTCCGTTTCGCCGACATCACCTACCACCGCGCTGTCGATCAGGGCACCGTCCGAGTGGCGTTCAACAGGCCGGAGGTGCGCAACGCCTTCAGGCCGCACACCGTTGACGAGCTCTACCAGGCGCTGGATCACGCGAGGCAGACGCCCGATGTCGGGTGCGTGCTGCTCACCGGCAATGGCCCTTCGCCAAAGGATGGAGGTTGGGCGTTCTGCTCCGGCGGCGATCAGAGGATCAGGGGCCGGGACGGCTACCAGTACGCCGCCGGGGATACTTCCGAGACTGTTGACCCGGCCCGGACGGGGCGGCTGCACATTCTCGAGGTGCAGCGCCTGATCAGGTTCATGCCCAAGATCGTCATCAGCGTCGTGTCCGGTTGGGCGGCGGGTGGCGGCCACAGCCTGCACGTCGTTTCGGATCTGACCCTCGCAAGCGCCGAGCACGCGCGCTTCAAGCAGACGGACACCGACGTCGCCAGCTTCGACGGCGGGTTCGGATCGGCGTACCTCGCCAGGCAGGTGGGGCAGAAGTTCGCCCGTGAGATCTTCTTCCTGGGCCGGACCTACACGGCGGCGGAGATGCATGCGATGGGCGCCGTCAACGCGGTGGTCCCCCATGAGGAGCTCGAGTCAACCGCACTTCAGTGGGCTCGAGAAATCAACGGCAAGAGCCCCACCGCTCAGCGCATGGTCAAGTATGCGATGAACCTGATCGACGACGGGTTGGTCGGCCAGCAGCTCTTCGCGGGCGAAGCGACCCGGCTCGCTTACGGCACCGACGAGGCAGCTGAGGGGCGTGACGCGTTCCTGCAGAAGCGGCCGCCCGACTGGTCGAGCTTCCCGTGGCACTACTAGTAGTGGAGAGTCCTTTCGCCGCCGGCGGGACCGACCACTATGATCGACCGTTGCGCCACCCGCCGGTGGCGGCCACGTCGGAGTGGCGGAATAGGCAGACGCGCTAGCTTGAGGGGCTAGTGTCCGCAAGGACGTGGGGGTTCAAGTCCCCCCTCCGACACTCGGTTTAACCCCAACAGGGGCCAGGGGCGAGATCGAGGCGTGGACGACCTTCTCGCTCGGGTCGTACTCGATCTCTAGGCCGAG